>JACPYL010000001.1 GCA_016196065.1 Acidobacteriota bacterium
ACCTTCTTGTCCTGCCTCTCCAACTGCTCGTTGAGAGCTGCCACTGCCATTGCTTCCGCCAGTTGTGCGAGCGCCTCGTCGCGCTGTTTGCGAAGCAGCTTGGTGTCGTCGAAACTCTTGCGGACCTGGGCAGGAACATCCCACAGCTGGGTCGAGAATAGCCCCGCGGCTTCGCTGAGGGCCGTGTAGTCCCGACGTGCCGTGCGCGCCACCCGGTCGCCGCAGACAAACTCGACCCGAACTCCCTGGCGCACCTTCTCGGTCTTGCGCAGCAGAATGGATCCGATCTGTCCCGTAGCACTGACATGGGTTCCACCACATGCCGACAGATCGAAGTCCGCGACCTCGACTATGCGTAGGTCGTCCCGCTCGGCGGGAGGCAGTTTTCGCAGCCCTAGCTTTTCTGCCTCGGCTCGCGAAACAAAACGGATGGTCACAAGGCGATTCTCGAAAATGATCTCGTTGGCGCGCCGCTCAGCTCCCGCGACCTGTTCCGAACTCAAAGACGTCATCTCCAGATCAATCGAACAGTAGTCCTCTCCCATATGGAAAGAAACCGTTTGTGCCTGATAGAGCTCGACGAAAGCCGCAGAGAGGACATGCTGCCCGGAGTGCTGCTGCATGTGGTCGCGGCGTCGCTCAAGGTCAACGCTGCCGTGCAAAGCGGCGCCCGCCACCAGTCCCGCAGGCGCTTCCAGGTAGTGGACAATCCTGCCGTCCTCTGTCTCTGCGACCTCCGCTACTCGTAACCGATCCTTCGAGCCGGTCGTCAACCAACCCGTGTCGTACATCTGCCCGCCGCTCGTGGGATAAAAAGCAGTCTCCCGCAAAATTACGCCATGACGATTCTCGGCACCCGAGGGAGGCAAGACATCTTCGACCACCGATTCAAATTCATGCAGCTGAGGATTGGTGTAGTAGAGACGATTCGTCATGAGTCCCGCCGGCGAGATAAAAAAAGCCAGGCACCGGCGACCCACTGCACACGAAAGAGCCCGTTACCGTTGCTTCCTTCCGGACCTGGCGGGGTTGGCGGGAAAACGTCGCGCGGGACCGATGCCTGACCATTCATTCTAGCAAGGATTTCCTCCGCGACCTCCGTGTCCTCCGTGGTAAACGCTTTTTTTTGCGCGGCAGGTGGCCAATGTTCAGCCGGGCACTCATCCCCGGCAATCGCGAAAATGTGTCATCATTTCAGTCCGGTTATGGAGCGCCAACCCAGTCTCGAACTCTTGGACACCGATGCGGGAACTCCACGCGAAATCGCCGGATCGCTTCGCGATCTCCAGATGTTCAACCAGTGGTTCGGAGGCGTTAGTGCCACTGAGACGATGGTCCGTCGCGCACTTGCCAGAGATCCCCGGCCTACCGCTTCCCTGCTTGAAGTCGCTGGGGGCGCGGGGTTCCTACCCGCGCAAGTGAAGCAGCGGCTTTCACCGCAGACCGACTTAACGATCACGGTTCTCGACCGCGCCCGCACGCACTTGAACGGCAGCGCACGCTCCGTGGCCGGTGACGCCTGCGCGTTGCCGTTCGCCGACAACGCGTTTGATCTCGTCAGCTGTAATCTCTTTGTCCATCACCTTGCGCCCGAGGACGTGCGGCAATTCGCGCGCGAGGCGCTGCGCGTTTGTCGTGTAGCCTTCCTGATTAACGACCTTATCCGCGACCCTCTGCATCTGGCGCTAACCTACGCGGGATTTCCCATCTATCGAAGTCGCATCACGCGGAATGACGCGCCGGCTTCGGTGCGGCAGTCCTACACTCCGCAGGAAATGCGCGATCTGCTGCAACCTTTGAGTCCGCAACCAATTCAAATCTCCAGGCACTATCTCTACCGCATGGGGATTATTACTTGGAAAGCATGAGCCGCGATTATGACTTGATCGTGATCGGTGGCGGCCCGGGTGGAACCTCGGCGGCCATCACCGCTGCGCGATCGGGCAATCGCGTTCTGCTGCTGGAACGCGGGCGCTTCCCCCGCCACAAGGTTTGCGGAGAATTTGTTTCCACCGAGTCGCTTTCCCTGTTGAAGTGGCTGCTGAGTGACTCGCATCAGGATTTATTCCATCGCTCCGTGCCATTGCAGGAGTCCCGGCTTTTCCTGGACGGGCGCACAGTCCGCGTACCCGTCAGCCCGCATGCAGCCAGCATTGCCCGTTACGACCTCGATCTTGCCTTGTGGCATGCAGCGGAACAGGCGGGCGTCACTGCTCTGCAGGAAACCACGGTTCAGCAGTTTGAAGGGGAAGGACCTTTTCGCGTCGCAACTTCTGACGGAGAATTTCGTGGCCGGGCGCTCATCAACGCAACCGGACGATGGTCAAACCTGAAGCCAGCCCCCGATACGCACGGCACTCGCTGGCTCGGGATCAAGGCGCATTTTCACGGCGAGATCGAACCCAGCGTCGACCTCTACTTCTTCGAGGGCGGATACTGTGGCGTCCAGCCCGTCCAAGCGACCGACGGTACCGTGCTCCTCAACGCCTGCGCTCTCGTTCGCCCCGACATCACATCCACGCTCGAAGAAGTGCTTGCCAGTCACCCGTTGCTGGAACAACGCAGCCGATACTGGACCGCCGCCTTCGCCCCGGTCTCAACATTCCCTGCAATTCTGCGACAACCGATTCCAGTCTCCGGCAATGTTTTTCTGGTTGGAGACGCGGCGGGCTTTGTCGATCCATTTGTCGGAGACGGTATTTCCCTCGCCCTGCGTGGCGGAAACATCGCAGCAACCAACCTGAGCATTTTCTTCCACAAAAGGTGTACTCTTCAACATTCACTTGAACTTTACGGACGGGCTTATCGACGCGATTTAGCCCCGGTGTATCGCAACTCCTCCCTGTTGCGGAGGTTTCTGAAGTGGCCGCGGGGCCTGAGGATTGCCGCGCTCTCGGCGTGCGAAAACAGTCCGAGGCTGGCTCGATATCTGGTAGATTGCACGCGTTCAAAGGCCCCGAACTTCAAGCCTCTCCCACAAGAAAGTTAGGACCGGATTTCCAGCGAAAGCTTCAGCGAACCAGCAGCACTTCACGGATGGCGTCGCGCGCAAGGAAGAATTTAATCGAAGCGAAGTCGCGGAACAGGTTTTCAATATTGCGGTTGTTGAATACCCGCTGCAGTCGCGGATTCTGCTTCCCGCCCTTGGCCGACAACTGCACTTCCTGCATCTCCAGCATATCGGTGCCCGTGATGTGGAAGCGGTAGCAGGGCGCATCGGGTCCAGCATCCCGGGTATGAAAGAACACCAGCAGCAGTCCACCCGGCTTCATCACCGACCACAGACGATCGATCGTCGGCTTCACCAGACTCTCTTCCATGTAGTCCGGAAGATTCCAGCACAGCACAACGTCGAACAATCCGTTTTGATAGGTGAGATTCTCTTCGAGAAATTTCTTGTCGTCCGGAACCGACTCACCCGCCGGATTCTTTACATGGATATCCGGATCGAGCGAAGCCTGCAGCAGATCCTCGCTGTAATTCTTGTGTCCCTTGGCCGTCAGAAAACGAATGTTATTGGCCGATGTCGATCCCAGATCGAGTACGCACAGAGGATTATCGGAATTCAGCAGCCGCGAGATTTCAGCCATGCCACTCGATCGGCGACTCCGCTTCTGCGGAACCGTTGGCTCCGAGGCATGGGACGAAGAGCTTCGAAAGAATCTCATCACGTTGTCAGCAACCGACGCCATCAATGACTACGTCCTGAACAGGAAAGCAACGTCAAGAATTCGCTGCCTTGCCGGCTTCCCTCTGAATATCAACTTTTCCCTGGAAGGCCGCGCCTTCCTCAATGGCAATCCTCTGGGTGGTCATGTCGCCGTTCACGATCGCCGACTTCTTCAGTTCAATTCGATCGGACGCAGTGACCGCTCCTTCGATCTTGCCCATGATCACCACGGTTTTCGCAGTCACCGTCGCCTTGATTTTTCCATTCGGGCCAATCGTCAGGCTGTTGTTGCGCAGCTCAATGCTGCCCTCCACGTTCCCGTCCACGTACAAGTCTTCAGAGCCCGACAGCTCTCCTTTGACTACCACCGACTTGCCGATGTGGGCAAAATCGCCCGTCTTCGGAGCGTCCATAGCCTTGGCCTCCATCCCGTCGCGCTTGAATGTTTCCGCGGAGACAAAGATTGTAAATCATTACACGGTCTGGAAGTCGAACCGGAGCGCCCAAACAGCGCTTTTCTCAAGCAACTTGACCGGAGGAGGAAACCTGCGGACGCCAGCATGCAACGCGTGGTTTGCTACCATCGTCTAATGATCAGGATGACCGGGGCCTCTCCCAGGATCGCGGAATTGATCAGCCGAGCTGCCTTGATTGCGCTACTGGCGCCAGCCTGCCTTGCCCAGTCAGACTCCATTTCATCTCCGCCCACTGCTCCCGCCGAATTGGTACGAAAGGCCGTTGACAATGAGATTAAGGCGTCGCAGGATCCCAACGCTCGCTTCATGTTCCGCAGCACCCGCACAAAATCCGGAGCAGCCGTCACCAAGATCTTTGTCCAGGCAAAAGAAGCAACGGCGGGCGTGGTCGTCGCCTACAACGGTACTCCGCTAACCCCAGCACAACGGCAGGATGAGCGTGCCCGCATTGAGCGCTTCACAAAGAGTCCCGACGAACTGGAAAAGAAGCGCCGTCAGGAACAAGTGGATGCCGACCGCACCATGCGCATCATCCGCGCCCTGCCCGACGCATTTATTTACGAATATGACGGAGAGAAATTGGGATCGCCCGGCGTGGGCAGATCAGGCGAACCGCTCGTCGCTCTGAAATTTCATCCCAATCCCCGCTATGATCCGCCATCCCGCGTGGAGCAGATCCTGACAGGCATGCAAGGCATCCTGTTGCTGGACGCTCATCGCAGCCGCCTCGCCTCCATTGACGGGACTCTCTACAAGGATGTTGGCTTTGGCTGGGGAATCCTCGGCCACCTGGATCAAGGCGGACATTTTCTAGTCCAGCAACAGGAAATCGGAAATAACTACTGGGTGATCTCGCGCACGAATGTGGAAGTGACCGGGAAGATTTTGCTTTTCAAAAGTTTCTCATTCAACCTGAATGAAGTATTCAGCGACTTCAAACCCGTTCTCAGGGACATCCCGTTCGCAAACGCAATCGAACTGCTGGAGAAAGAGGAGTCGTTGTTTACGGAATCCTCGGCAGTCGGCACCAAGAATTCCTCCGCCCGCTAGGCCTTGCCCGCCACCAACTTCTCTTCCCTGACCGCGATCTTCTTGATCCAGTCCTCGCGCACCCGATAACCGGTCCCCACTGCATCACTGATCCCAATCATTCCTTCCGCGCTCACCGACACTTCGGGCTCGATGATGTCTTCCTTCCAATATCGCTTGGACGCTGACACATCTCCCGGCAGCCGGAAGTTTTCGAGCGTTGACAACGCGATATTGTGTGCGCGCCCAATGCCCGATTCCAGCATTCCTCCGCACCACACCGGGGCGTTGTGCCGCTGCGCAACGTCGTGGACTCTCTTCGCTTCCGAAAAACCGCCAACGCGGCCCACTTTCACATTGATGATCTTGCAGGCCCCGGACTCCAGCGCAAAATCTGCATCCCGGGAATGCCGTATGGATTCGTCCAGGCAAATCGAGGTACGCAGCGCCTTTTGCAGCCGTGCATGCAGATAGATCTCATCGTTCCACAGCGGCTGCTCGATCATCAACAAGTTGAATGCGTCGAAGGCGCGTAAGTGCTCCGTCTGGTCGAGTGTGTAGGCCGAGTTCGCATCCACGCTGAGCACAATGTCCGACCAGCGCGAGCGTACTTTTTCAAGGATCTTAATATCCCATCCCGGCTTGACCTTCAGCTTGATGCGGCGATAGCCCGCGGCCACTTCCGTCGCGATTTTCTCCATCAATTGTTCAGGAGAATCCTGGATCCCAATCGACACTCCGCATGCGATCTCCCGCCGGGTCCCGCCCAGCAGTTTCCACAGGGGCAGCTTGCGCAGTTGCGCCTCCGCATCCCACACCGCGTTTTCGATAACGCCCTTCGCCATCTGGTGTCCGCGCACTTTAGAAAAAATTGCTGCGCAATCACGCCCGGCATCGACGGGATGCTGGAACAGCATCGGCGCAAGATAGTGCTTGATCGTCGGCCAGGCAGTCTCAATCCATTCGGAACTGTAGAACGGATCTTCGCCGGCAACACATTCGCCCCACCCCACGACACCATCCGCCTGTACGCTTACCAGGAGAATGCGGCGGCTATAGACACGTCCAAAGCTCGTCTCAAAAAAATGGACGAGCGGCAATTGAATTTCGCGCAGTGTGATCGATTCGATCTTCATGGGTATAGGGATGGACTGGAATGGGGAAGTATAGAGGGTCGAATCAAGAGGAGCAACCGCTTCAATACTGCCAGGATTCTTCCCAGGCACCAAGCAGGAACTTGCCGTTCCCCATCCCGTCTCGTTCGTATCCCAGGATCGTTAACCCATCGCCGATCGCCTCCTGCAATTCAGCACGGATTCTCGCCTGGTTTTCAGCCGCTTTCGCTCGCGTGGCGGTCGAGGCTTTCCACTCATAGATCTCCGCCGGCACCGCAATCCCGATCCGTGCCTCAAATTTTGGTCGTGATCCGTTCGCCAGCACCGCTTCGACACGGCGCGACTTCATCCACCACTCCGCCACCAGTCGATCGCTGGGCAATCCGCCCTGCAGTGGGGACGTCGTCAGTCCGTACTGATTGACGTTGTAACGGCGGGCAATCGCTCCCAGCTTTTCGATATTCAGATAGGCGTTCTTGATTTCGAGCGGATCAAACGTCCATTCCATCAACTCGAATCCACGCGCAATCGCATCTTCACGCTGACTCAATTTCAGGCGACGCCCCAGGCCGGCGTTTCGATACTCCTGTCGCACCGCCAGCATCTGGGAATGAAGGTAAGCATGGCCATTCCGCATGCCGGGAAGCGCCATGGCGAATCCGACGAGTGTTTCGCCGGAGAACGCGCCCATGACCTGGCCGCCAATCTTGTTCGCCACCACAAACAATCGAACCGGCACTAACTCTGCGTCCGAAAAACTCCACACTTCCTTGTGCAGAGCGAAGCAGGCCTGCATCTCATCGAGCGCTTCACATTTGCGGATAATGATTTCCGGGGCCGTCACTTCGTCGTCTGCCGTTCTTCTTCCTTCGCCTGCTGCCATAGTTGTTCGAGTTCGTCCGCGGTTGCCTGGGCAGGTCCGCGACCGGTCGCACGTAAACGCTCTTCCATTCGCTGAAAACGCTGTTTGAACTTGCGATTCGTCTTGCGCAACGCCGATTCTGGGTCCAGCGACAAATATCTCGCAATATTTACGAGCACAAAAAACAGGTCGCCAACTTCATCTTCCAGTCGCTCGCGAATTTCCGCAGACACGTTGAGCGTGCCCGACCCGGCGACGCCCTGACCAGTGGGCTGATTTGCGCCCGGTATTTGCGCAAGTTCCGCGCGCAATTCCGCCGTTTCTTCGGACAACTTTGCGAACAGTCCTTCAATCTCCGGCCAATCGAAGCCGACGCGAGCCGCCCGCGAACTAAGCTTATGCGCCTCGATCAACGCGGGCATTTTCGACGACACGCCCGCCAGCACCGACTGTGTGCCCTCCGCCTTCTCAGCCTGTGTCGCCGCACCGGCATCGGCCCGCTTCTTCTTTTCTTCTGCCTTCAGCGCGTCCCAGTTTCGCAGGACTTCCGCAGGAGTATCCGCCTTTACTTCTCCAAATACATGCGGATGCCGGTCCACGAGCTTGTTGGCCAGCCGATCGAGCACATCATCGACCGAGAAGTAGCCTTCCTCGCGCGCCATCTGGGAATAGAACAGAACTTGCAGGAGCAGGTCGCCAAGTTCCCCGGTCAGTTCAGGCCAGTCGCGATTGTCAATCGCTTCCAGAACTTCATACGTTTCTTCGAGAGTGTAGGGCTTGATGGTGTCAAAACTCTGCTCGCGGTCCCACGGACATCCTCCCGGACCCCGCAGCCGTTCCATGATCGCAACCGCCCGCTCGAATCGTTCGCCTGTGGTGGGCATGACTGTTCAATGTAAATGAGCGCTCTCAGCGCGTGCAAACGGCCCGCCAACGACGAAGGACGAACGACCAACGACGATTTTTACACTAGAAGAACTTCGCCTGTTGCGGTTCGATGCACTTGGCGACAATCAGAGTGATGTCGTCATACTGTTCGCACGCGCTGAACCGCTGCAACTCGTCAACTACCGCGGAAATCAAATCTCGCGATGCCAACTCGCGATGTCGCCGCAATGCTGTAATCAGGCGGGCTTCCCCAAATTCTTCTCCTGCCGCATTGAACGACTCGGTAACGCCGTCGGTAAACAACGCGAGCGTATCTCCCGCTCTCAGCTGACAGTCGTCGATCGAGCACGCCCATTCCTTGAATAGCCCCAGGACCGTACATGTCGATTCCAGCTTCTCCAGCGTGTCATCCGATCGCAACACGAACGCACATAAATGCCCGCAATTCGCATAGCGCAAGCGCTGCGTCACATCGTCGTACTCCGCAAAAATCAGGGTCGCATAGCTGCTGTCGGACGTGTTGTCGTAGAACAAATCATTCACCGACTGCAGGAGCCGTTGCGGCTCGTTCCACGCGATCGCGCACTGGCTGCGCAAATTGGCCTGCAGGTTGGCCATCAGCAGCGCTCCCGCAATTCCCTTCCCTGCAATATCCCCCAGCACCAGCCCAACGCGCTCTCGTCCAAGATTCAGGAAGTCGTAATAGTCGCCTCCAACCTGGCGAGCCTGGATGCACACCCCGGCATAGTCGAGGGTTTTCAACTCGGGAAGAGTTTGCGGGAAGAGTCTTGCCTGCACCTGCTTGGCGATTGCCAATTCGTGCGCAGACCGTCGCTCGGATTCCAGTTTCTCCGCCGCGGCGCGACGTTGCTGCTCCATCGCCTGCGTCATTTCGTCGAAGCTGACCAGCGCAAACGAATTGCGGTCGATATCCTCGAAACGGGTGAATACGCCACCCCAGATCGGCGTCTGCTTGCCTAGAAGCATCGACTCCGTGGTACCGGGATTCAGCGGCTTGACCCGTCGCAGCCGCGGCGCATGGCGAAAGCGAACGCCGCGCTTGCTCCATTCCGTATAGGTCGCAACTACATCTTCGGTGACAAATACCAGCGGCGTCGGTTGCCCAATACGTTTGTAGGCTTCCGATTCAGGATCGGGTGCAATCAAGGTCAGTACCGCAGTGCCGTCGGGCGGCGAAACTCCCACCCACCGCTCTCCAGATTGCAGGCACACATCAAACGCGAGGCTGAAACCGAGCTGATTGAGATAAAAGCGCAGACTCTTTTCGTGATCACGCACAAAGACGTTGACCGCGTGCACGCGCAAAGAAGCGTTCTTCCGTGCCGGACGGAGTTCCGATTCATCCACCAGGTCGAAAGATGGAAAGCCCACCATGGCCGTAGATTATAAAGCGCCCTGCCCTGCGTTGTAGTCCGGCACGGAGCAGGCCCATGAACAGTATCGAAATGCTTCGCAGAGTTTATGGAAGGAGAGACACCGTCTAACAGTGAAGGCTGGGCACCGTGGAACAGTGAATACTGGGACAACCGTGGAAGAGCAGGCCTTCAGGCCTGCGTTAGCAGCCAATTTGAATCGGGCTTTAGCCCCGGTGCTGCGAGCCACTCGCCCGCCTATTAGAGACCAATCACAACCCGCGATCCGATTTCCGTTTCATCCGTGATAATCGCGTCCACGCCCCACCGCACGAGTTCTCGCATCCCGTCAGCGTCATTGACTGTCCACACCATGACCCTCTTTCCCGCAGCGTGACATTTCTCGATTAACGCCTGGTCCGCCAATGAGAAATGCGGGATGACCCACTCGACTGGCGCCTTCTCCCACCGGCCCAGTTCACTTCGCTCATCGCAAAGAAATCCGAGCGGCACATCTGGATCGAGTTCATGGACCCTGGTCAACGCCGCCGGCAGAAATGACGAGATCACATATCCCTTTTGGGGAGGAAACTTGTGCAGCAACGACATCGTCTCCTCTTCAATCCCCGCCACTTTCAATTCGATATCGAGAAATGCCCGCGCCCCGAAGCCCTGCAAGACATCGTTCAACGTTGGCAATTCCAGATCTGCCGCCATGGTCCCGTCCACCGTGCGCCCACGAACGTGCGGATCATGGCACACCACCGCCACTCCGTCCGCTGACCGGCGCACGTCGAACTCGAACCCATCGCAGCCCCGCTGCAAACAGAGTTCAAACGACGCCAAAGTATTTTCAGGAATATGCCGAGACGCCCGTGCCCCGCGATGCCCGAGCAGTAGAGGCCGTTTCATGAGAGCTCTCAGTTTTCAAAAACAATTCTGCGCAACAGAAACGGCCGGCCCTACTGAGAACTGATATCTGAGAACTGAGAACCGGGAACTGAGAACTGGTTTCGTCAGTCCAAATCGAAGTCCCGGATCGGCCGCCCCGTATCCGGTGTCTCTTTCGCTTTCTTCACTGCTTCCTGGAATTTCTTTTCCATCAACTCGGAAGCGTTCTTCTGTGCGTCCATGGACTGCCGGAAGATCGATTCCCGTCGGTTGTCATGTTCCTTCAGCGCGCGGGCCGCTTCTTCCATGTCCGCAAACGTCCGGGGCTTGACCGCAGCAGTATGCGAGATCACCGCCTTGGTGGACAGATCCACCTTCATCAGTGCGCCGCAACAGGGACAGGTCAACTCGAAATTGGATTCGCGTTTCGCCACAACCGAATCATACCGCAATCCGTTCAGCGCGGCTGAAGATGCAGCGGGAAGACTTTGAAGAGGTACAGCATTTCCCATCCCAGCAGAACGATCGACACCACTACCACCATGATCGCCAGGATTTCGCCGAACGTGAGGCCTCGCCGGTCAGCTTCGAAGTGGTGAGCCCCCAGGCTCAGAATATTGATCGTGGCAAACGCAAACACCAGCGCCCACAAGATGTTGTAGATCTCTTCCCGCGTCGTCCGCAGCAGGAACAGCGCCGGCAAAATCCCCACCGCCAGCGCATGCACGGCGCGTCCACAGCTCTCCGACCAGGCATGCGCCTGATCAACGCTCGACAGCAGAAAACTGAAAGAAATTCTCGGGATCGTCTTAAGGGGCCGAAGCACTTTCATGGGATTCTGGATATTACCGTGTTTCACACCGCCAAGTCAGCCCTTCCTGCCTCTTCGATTTCCAGTCTTCAGGAAAACGTTTGTCATCCCGTGCCCGAAAAGTAGGATTGACAAATAGTACGCCGCGTACTATAGTACGTCTCGTACTATGAATGCTTTCTCCGCTCTCGAATTTGCCCTGCTCGGCCTGCTCCGGCAAAAGCCGCATTCCGGATACGACTTACGCAAGGCCTTTGCCACCACGCCCATGCGTCATTTCAGTGACAGCCCCGGTTCCATCTATCCCGCTCTCCGCCGGATGCAGACGCGCCGTTGGGTGAGTGCGATGGTTGAGAAAGATCACGCGCGCAAGCGCCAGGAGTTTGCCGTCACTTCTGCCGGCACTCGCGCCCTTGTCGCGTGGCTGCGCCAACCCATCACTCGCGAAGACGTCGTCTGGCGTTTCGACCAACTCATGCTGCGTTTCGCTTTCCTTGACGGCAACGTCGAACGCTCTGACGCGCTGGCCTTCCTTGAAGAATTCGAACGCGAAATGACGGCGTATGTCCGCGAATTACGCGAGTACGAAAAGACTTTTGATTCGAAACTGCATGCAACCACAGGTTATTTGGCCTTCAAGAACGGTATGGATTCTTACCATGCCCAACTCGTATGGGTACGCCACGTCCGAAAACAATTTACGGAGGTTGTGTCATGAAACTCATCGCAAGAGTACTGCTGTGCACTGTGACTCTGATCATCGCGACCGTTGTAAGCGGCGCCCTGGCCGGCGCCCTCCACCTTAAGCCTCCGGTCGTCGGTTGGTCGACGACGCCCGCGGCGATGCTTGCCTGGATGTCGCTGGGCAGCCTGGTTCTGATCGTTGGCATGGTGCCGATTGCGTCAGGAATCGGGGGCAGCTTTTCCGCCCGCTGCTTCGCTCTGGTAATGTTGCTTTTCCTTGCTAACGCCGTGAATCAAGTGCTCGAACTCACCATCTTCAGCACCATCGGCGGATTCGGCTTTCTCATCGCCCAGTACGTCATCGCTTTCCTCTTGACCGCCGCCGCGCTGGCGTGGGCATTCGGCGCGCACAATCCGGTCCCATCCCTGCCCCGCATGCCCGTCTCATCGTGGATATGGCGCGTGCTGGCCGCCTGGCTGGCGTTCCCGGTCATCTATCTCGCCTTCGGGATGTGCGTCGGTCCATTTGTTGTCCCCTACTACAAAACCGGCGTGCTTGGACTCATCATCCCTCCCCTCGATGTGATCATGCGCATGCAGCTCTTGCGTAGCTTCCTGTTCCTGGTCGCTTCGTTGCCTGTCATCTTGCTCTGGACAGGTTCGCGCCGGCGCTTGATCTTCGCCTTAGGTCTGGCTCATTCCTCCTTGGTCGGACTCTACGGCTTGGCCCAGGCCTACTGGATGCCATCCGTCCTTCGCGAATTGCACAGCGTTGAAATCGTGGCCGACTCCTTCGTCTATGCCACGGTTCTCGCCTGGCTGTTCTTCCCGCGCACTCGGACGGTTGCCACCTCCAGCGTGACGCACGCTCCTGTTGGCTCCGCCTCGGCAGCGTAGATACCTTCTTCGACTCCGGCACCGCTGCAAACGGCGCCGGAGTTGGACTTTCGGATTTCTCTTCCAACTCTCTCCGTTCCCCTGCCATTTACAATGGCACCCGATGAAACGCGTCCTGCTATTCGCTTGCCTGCTACTCCCGATACCAATCCTTGCCCAGGATTCCACCCCGAAGGACCTCGCCGCAGCGGCCCATAAAGCGCTCGCCGTCATCTCGGGAAAATTGAACGCAAAAGGGTTGGAGAAGCCGGTGGAAGTATTGCGTGACCGCTGGGGCGTCGCTCACATCTATGCCCAAAATCAGCACGACCTCTTTTTCGCTCAAGGGTTCGTCGCCGCGCAGGATCGCTTGTTCCAGATGGAACTGTGGAAACGTGCCGGCCAGGGACGCCTTGCCGAAGTCCTGGGCCCAGCCTTTCTCGCGCGTGACGTCAACGCCCGGCTGCTTCGTTATCGCGGTGACATGAAGGCCGAATATGAAAGCTACGCTCCCGACACGCTCGCGATCTTGACCGCGTTCACCGACGGCATCAATGCCTACATCGCGAGCCTCGCAAACTCCGGCAGTCATGGCCTGCCCGTGGAATTTCAACTCGCCGGATTTTCTCCCGACCCCTGGCATCCCGAAGACTGCCTCAACCGGATGGCTGCCTTTTCCATGACCGGCAACGCCTTCAGCGAACTCGAACACGCCCAGGCGGTATCTTTGATGGGCGCGGACAAAGCTTCTCTACTCTTTCAGTTCGACCCGGAAGTCACACTCGATCCCGCGCCCGGCGCCGACTTTGAGGGACTTGCCTCCAGCCTTCTGCAGAATCTTGTCGGCAGCGATCACCGCATCGAGTTCCCTGCCCGCGTTCCACAAGGCAGCAATAACTGGACTGTCTCCGGCGCACTCACCTACAGCGGCAAGCCGATGCTCGCCAACGACCCCCATCGCGTAATTGGATTGCCGTCCTTGCGCTACATGGTGCATCTCGTTGCGCCCGGATGGAACGTAGCCGGAGCCGGCGAGCCCGGACTACCCGGCGTCGCGCTTGGCCACAACGAACACATCGCGTGGGGCTTTACAATTTTCGGACTTGACCAGCAGGATCTCTACCTCGAAGAACTCAATCCCGCCGATCCGCTGCAATACAAAACAGAAACCGGCTGGCAACCAATGGAAGTGCTCCACGAAAAATTCGGCGTCCGGAAAGCAATTTCACCGGACGAGATGCGAAACGATATCGTTCGCGATCCCAAGGATCCGTCCTCAGTCGACATCGCCCTGAACTTCACGCGCCACGGACCCGTTCTATGGGATAACGGCAAACGCGCGATCGCTCTGCGTTGGGTAGGCAGCGAGCCGGGCACCGCGGGATATCTGGCATCCCTCGCCATCGACCGCGCAGAAGACTGGGATCAATTCGAATCCGCGGTCGCGCGCTGGAAAGTGCCGTCAGAAAACCTGGTTTATGCCGACACCTCGGGCAATATCGGCGAACATTCCGCCGGACTCGCTCCCATTCGCAAGTGGACCGGCCTGCTTCCCGTGCCCGGCAACTCCGGATTCGAGTGGACTGGATTCGTTCCCGTCAATGAGTTGCCCCATTTCTTCAACCCGAAAGAGGGCTTCATCGCCACTGCAAATCACAAGATGATTCCCGACCACTATCCCTACAACGTCGGATTCGAATGGGCTTCCCCGTATCGCATCAACCGCATCAACTGGATGTTTGAGAACGCGAAGGAACAAAATCACAAAATCACGCTGCCCGATATGGCCTTCCTGCAAAACGACATCACATCTCTGGCCGCGATTGAATTTCAGAAACTATTGCGCTCCACTCCCCTGATCGACGAACCCTCGTTGCACAAGTTTTTTGCCTGGGACGCTGAGCTCGAACGCAAGTCCACCGAAGCTGCACTCTATGAAGTCTGGCTCGACCAGATTCGCAATGCTCTCGCCGACCGCTTTAAGAAAGACCGCGGCGCAGCCCAGATCCTGAGCACCCACTACAAAGACTTGTCTCCCGACGCAATTTTCAAAATCCTCAAGACCCCCGACCCGAACGCCAACCGTAGCGCCGGCGACCCGCCGGCCCCAAAGCCGACGAAGTCGGCAACCGAAGACGCTCTCGCTCTATTCGGTCCCAACCCCGGCCCGGAGCGCAACCAACTCTTGTACGACACCCTGAAATCCGCCCGTGCAGAACTGGAAAAACTCCTCGGTCCCGATTCGGCGGAATGGACGTGGGGCGCTCTCCACGTCGTTCACTTCCGCCACGCCCTCGACCAGCAACCCGGCGCTAAGAGTCTGTTCGACCTCGGCCCACTCGCCCGTCCCGGAGACGAATACACTCCCAATGCAACCGCCACGAGCGATTCATGGGAGCAAGTCTCCGGCGCCAGTTATCGCCAGATCATCGACCTCAGCAACTGGGACCGCTCCTGGGTCGTCAACACGCCCGGCCAAAGCGGACAGCCCGGCAGCCCGCACTACTCCGACCTTCTGCCTCTCTGGGACGCAGGCCGCTACTTTCCGCTACTCTATTCAAAGAAGGCCGTGGATGGTGAAACCACGAATCGCCTGACTCTGGAACCGTAACCTGAAGTGCATAAATTTAAACCGTAGCGCCGGCAACTTGCCGGCTGTCTCGAGGGCGACCCGCCCTCGCGCCATCGACACGGACCGTAATTGCCGGCCATATTTAAAATCATGAAATCGCCCATCAAATTTATTTTCTTCGACGTCGGCAACACGCTCCTGTTCCCCAATCGTGATCGCATCCACGCGCCGCTAGCCGACCGAGGACTTACTCCCGACGCTACTGTCCTGCGCAATCTCGAACGCACCACCAAGAATCAATTTGACGCCCGCATGGTCCAAGACGGCAGCACGGATCACAGTTTCTGGTGGATGTTCTATACCCAGCTTCTAGCCAAAATCGGCCTGAACGACGACGGCGTCCGCGATCAACTCGTCACCAACATTCGCCAATCCGCCAACTGGGACATCATTCCTCCCGGCACCCGCGAGCACTTGCAACAAATCGGTGCGCGCTACAAAATTTCCGTGATCTCCAACGCCGACGGCAAGATCGAAGATGTCCTCGCCCGCTGTAATATCGCCGACTGTTTCCAGACCATCACCGACTCCGGACTGGTCGGCGTTGAAAAGCCCCATCCCGAAATCTTTCGCCAGGCGCTCCAGAAGATGAACGCCGCTCCGGAAGAGAGTCTGTACGTCGGCGACATGTACTCCGTCGACTATCTCGGCGCAACCGGAGCGGGCATGCAAGCCATCTTGATGGACGTCCCCGGCGCCTACCACGAGCGCGGAGTTGCGCGAGTCGAGTCGTTGGAAGAACTACGCGCATCGCTTTCCTGATTTGGTTTCTCGTCGTTGGTCGTTCGTCGTTCGGAACTCGCCGAAGCAAGCCGCCTCTGGCCGTTTCGCTACCGACCAGCGATTCGTCGTCATCACTGGCATCGTTGTCCCGGCATCGCTACAATCACGAATCATGCTGGATCCAACCCGCTTTCTCGTCTTCCTGACCGCCGCCATCGTGCTCGCCATCGCTCCCGGACCCGGCATGCTCTACGTGCTCGCGCGAACCCTGGCCGGCGGCCGCCGCGAAGGGCTGCTCTCCTCCCTCGGCACATTCTTCGGAGGCATGGTGCACGTATTCGCCGCCGCCGCTGGAGTCTCGATCATTCTCGCGAAGTCCGCGCTGGCATTTTCGGCTGTCAAATATCTAGGCGCAGCCTACCTCTGCTTCCTCGGCGTTCGCATGATCCTCGATGCCCGGCGTGATGAGGCCATCGAACTCGTCACCGCACCTCGCACGAAGAATCCCTTCTGGCAGGGAGTCATGACAGAAGTGTTGAATCCGAAGACAGCGCTCTTCTTTCTCTCGTTCATTCCGCAATTTGTGAATCACTCCAACGGCCATGTTTTCGCACAATTCGTCCTGCTCGGAGCAATTTCCGTCACGCTAAACACAACCGCCGACGTGATCGTGACGCTGCTCGCCGGGCCACTCGGCAAACGCATCCGAGAATCCGCCCGCTTCCGCCGTCGTCAACGCACCGTGACCGGAGCCATCATGATTGGCTTGGGAACCTATCTCGCATTGGGCGAATCGAAGTAGCGCTCCGACCTCGACTCCAATTGCGGGAGGGCACGGCTTCAGCCGTGCCACAAGACCACTGCACACGAGGGCTTCAGCCCCTGAGGGAAACTCGCATTTGTTTTTGGGTGGCGCAGCGGTTTACCGCTGCGATATGAGCCTTTTTTGGAGAGACGGCTTTAGCCGCTGAGGGGAAGCCTAACTGACCTCAATCATCTGGTGATCATGACAATCCGTGTGGATCGCCTCATACAGACTCTGCAACAATCCCGCCCCATAGCGCGCCACGAAACTGACGCCCGCAACCTCGCGCTCCTGTAGCGCTTTGTTGGGATATAGGGCCCCACTCATGAAATTGGCCTTGCGCGTGACCACTTCGTTGCGCAGCACTTCCGCTCGTGCCGCTCGCGCCTGCAGTTGCGAGAGCTGGTATTGCATCTTCTCTTCCGCATTCGACGCCGCATCCACCAAGGTCGAATCCAACCGCGCGAGCGACTCACGGATCGCAGCCAGGGACGTTTCCAACGTCGCCTTCGCATCCGCAAATTGTCCCTGCAATTCTGACGGCAGAGCGCGTGTCGCCAGCATCTCTCGCAACTTTTCCGGTCCTTGGAACATGTCGCTGAGGGTCAACTGGAAATGCTCGAGCACACGTTGTGCCTTCGCTTCCACCAGCGTCGCCGAAAAGCGTGGCAGCACTGGAGTCACTCGCCCCATCAACTGTTCATACACCACCGCCGCCTGTGCGAAGTAAGCAACCTCCGCCGGACCTCCGGTATAGACCAGTGTCGGCAGTAAATAGTCCTGAACGACTGGACGCAACAGCGCATTCGGACTGAAGTTCACAGGGTTCGCTTCAATTCGATCCAGCAGTTCTTGCGCAGAACTGCGTTGCTCCCCGACTACAAACTCGCCCTCACCTTTTCGCCGGACGGCCGTTCGCGCGCCATTCTGAATTTCGAAGAGCAGCGTGCTTGCCGACGTGACTTTTACTTGCTGGTGATATCCCGCCGCCTCGATCGCCTTGCCCCGCGCCAGCAGAGCCTCATCCAACTCCGCAGATCGCTCGATGGCTTGTCGCAGAATCGGCTTCGCCAGTTCATGAAACGCCGGATCGTACTGATCAAGCAGGATCACTCCCCAATCCGCGAACAACTTCGCCATCAAGCGGCCAAATGCGCTGCCCAGGGTTTCTCCCGGACGATATGCCTCGCGCAGCCACGTCCCGACCTCACTATCTCCCAGCAGCGCCACCGCGCGCTCGACTACCGGTTCGACCTCCGGCCCCAATCGAATCCCACCCACCGGCGCATCTTCAATTCCGTGACTCGTGACCGTCAGAGACTCCAGTCCACCCTCGGCCGCCAGCGCGACATGATTGATCTCGGCCAGGTCGTGATCTTCCGTTGCCAGCCAGAACACCGGAACACACTCCACTCCAGCCATCGAGGCCTGTTCTGCCAGTTTCACGGCGGTCAGTGCTTTGAAGATCGAGAACAGTGGTCCGCCAAACAATCCAACCTGCTGCCCGGTCACTGCTGCGACTGCGCCGCGTCGAAGTCTCTCGATGTTTGCAAGAGTCTTCGGCCCTGCTCCGAAGTTGCGATTCTGTCTTTCAAGAATGTCGCTGACTTTCTGCCGGCGAGCGTCGTCATAGCGCACCCGTCCTGCTTCTTCTTTTACCCACTCGGGAAATAACGGCGACCGCGGATAGAACTCATGAACGCTTGGCTTGTAGGAGAGATAGTCCAGAAAGAGGCGGGTAGTATGCGGAATCTGCGCGAACGGGAGACACTGGGTCTTCACCGGCAACACTCCCAACACCGTTGTGTGATCACAATCCGCATATTTGTTCCGCTGCAGCCCGGACAGATACCTTACCATCTGATGTCGCCCAGCCGCTTAAGTTGCAGAGTCTTACTGTAGCGCCGGCGCCCCGCCGGCAGTCACGGGGGCGACTCGCCCGCGCAGGCATTTCCGTCGCGTCCTCAGAGGCTAATTTCGGAATTCCCTACTTGGCGCTGGCCGTCGACTTCCCCAGCCGCTCCAGCCCAGCATGCGCCTCTTTGGCAAACTCGCCTTCAGGGAGGATCTTCAGATACTGCTCGTAGTATTTCTTGGCTTCAACCTTGTCGCCCAGCTTTTCCTGGCATTCCGCCAAACGTAGACTAGCCATCGCGTCATTGTCTTTGTAGAAGAGGGCCTCTTTGTAACGTTCCAGCGCCGCCTTGTAGTTCTTGCGCTTGAAGTAGAAATCTCCCACCTCGACGTCCTTCAGCGCCTTCATCGGATTCCAAGGATGGAATTCCTGCACATCCGAACCTTCCGTCTTGTCTTCCTCTTCAAGATCGGCCACAGCTGCCTTGCTGTAGGGATGCGCCTTCTCATCGTCCTTGGGAGGACTGATATCGATCCGGGTATCGCGGCTGGAACTCTCGTCGGCCTCGCGACTGCGCTCGGTGGGCTTGTCGGAAGTCTGCCCAGCCAGGTAAGTTGCCGCAAAGACTACGGCGAGAACGAGTGGAAGGATTCGCACAACCATATTTTAACTCTGATGCGCGCCGCCTGCTGCCAGCAAAAAAATCAGGCCGCCCACAACTCGGGGCGGCCTGCTTTTGGCGAAATCCTCCGGGGAGGAGGGAAAAACCTAAGTCGACAACTTACAGCGACGACGGCGGATTGTTGTTCGCTGTCGGTGCTGGCGCTGCTGCCGGAGCCGGCGCGCCGCCCGTGGTGTTGGTCATCAGGTGCACATCCACGCGGCGATTCTTTTTGCGGCCTTCCGCAGTCTTGTTGGTCTCAACCGGCTTGTCTTTGCCCAATCCGATCAGGTAGATCTTGTGAGCCGGAATGCTCTTCTCCGACGCCAGGTATTGGATCACGGAGTTAGCGCGGCGCTGGCTCAGATCGTAGTTGTATTCCGAGCTGCCTACCGAGTCCGTCGCACCTTCCACGGTGATGATGTATCCCTTGGTCGTGGCAACGCTAGTAGCCAACTGATCCAGCTCTTCTTTGGCTTGCTTGGTCAGGTTGTCTTTGTTGAATCCGAACAATACCGACGAATCCGCCACCGAACGGTAGTTGTCGAGGTTGACGACGGTATTGGTCAGGCTATCGACACGCTGCGTCGCATTGTTTGCGAGCAACTGCGCGTCATCAGCCTGTTTGCCGGCCGCCAGGGCTTTCTGGTCGACTTCAGCGGCTTTCGCCTGCACGCCTTGGATTCCAGCCTGGGCGCGTTGATCGACATCCTTGATGTCTTTCGAATTTTTCGCAGTCAAGTCGTCCAGTTCGTTGGTCTTGTTGATCAGCGGCGTGGTCTGCTGGCGAACATAGTTCTTGCTCGAGCAGCCAATCGTGGCCGCGAGCGCACCAGACAACATTAGGGTCATTGCAATACGATTCATTGGATTAAGGGCTCCTTCCCCATCAGTCCTTCTTTGTGATCAGATCCTGTACCTATCTTTTACGAAGACTGCACTCACACCACTACTAAAGCACGGGTCATGCCATTCATCGCGCCAAACATGCCACTGTAAAACTATATTTATGTGCGACTTAGCGTTGCAGACCCAAGATTCCCACAACTTGCCCGCGCAATCGCGTCCCAAACAGTAGAAATTTTATATGGTTGGTTTCTTCGGGGACAGTATAAGTGCGGGCGCCGGGAAGCGCCACTGGCACGCAAAAATAGATAAGGCGGACCGAATACTCGGCCCGCCGTTTAAGAAACTCTCACCGGTTCCTTACTTCTTCGCGATCTTCTCGAACGCCTCTTGAAACTGCGTGAGCAGCGGAGTCTCACCCTTCTGCAATCCGCCGCGTCCCATCACCCGCCACAAATAGGTGTCGGATGAAGAGTGAGCATCGTATACAGCGAGCACATCCTCGGACCCGCGCGACTGCACAGCCATGATGATGTCCGCATCTGCCGGACGATAGACCAAGGTCAACTTGCCCCACTTCTGGAGTTCGTCCTGCACTCGTCCAATCGCCTCGCGATCCTCGGGCAAGATATTCGGGTTGTACTGATTGCCGTCATACGACGTCACATACACAAAGCGCGCGTTCGCCAGAACACCTGGCATCGCCGGCGGTTCGTTCTTAGCCATCGCGATCCCAGCCAGCGCAATGCACAACACTGCTACAGCAAACATCTGCTTTTTCATGGTTTGGTTCCTCTGCATTCTGATCGTTTAGATGCAGCAGGCAACTAGTTAGTTGTGAGGGCGACGAAAGGCTTACATCACGCTGGGAACGCTGATTCCCAAGGCAGATAGCACGCGCGTCAGTTCCCGCCGCGCCACGGCCGCGGTTGTCAACAGAAACGCCTTCCGCCCTTCATCGGCCTCAACGAGGATCGGATGCCGGTGATAGAACGTGTTGAACAACTGCGCCATCTGAAACGCGTGCTTCGCAAGATAAGCAGGCTCCGTCGTAGCGATGCACTGCCGCACTATAAAAGAAGTCTTCGCCGCCGTCAGCCACAGCTCCCAGATCGCATCCCCTTCGGGCCCGTCAAGATATTTAGCAAAATCCGCCGTAGAGACGGGGCTCGCCCCGTCTCCGTGTGCCTCTGCAACAAATTTTGCTGGATCGAATCCACCCTTGCGAAAGATATTCATGGCTCGCACCACCGCGTACTGCGCGTACGGCCCGGTCTCACCCTCGAAACTGAGCGCGTCCTTGAAATCAAACGCAATCACTGACGGCTTGGTGTACTTCAGCATGAAGAATCGCAACGCCCCAATCGCAATCTGCGTCGCAATCTCCGCCCGCTCGGTGTCACTAATCTCCGGATGCCGCGAATCCACTTCTTTCCGCGCCGACGCAATCAGCTTATCGATCAGATCGTCTGCCTTGACCCCAAACCCCTTGCGCCCCGAAACTTCGATCCACGGCCGCGCCTTGTCCTCATCGCTCAGTTCGTAGCCGAGTTCCGCCGCGCATCGCGGCGTGAGGGCGACCATCTCATAAGAAAAATGCGTATAGCGGTCCGCCGCCTCGTTATGACCCAACCCGCGCAACGCCTCAATCACCGTGTTCTGCGCCTCCGCCTGCCGCGCATCGATCACGTTATAAATTTCCGCCACATCGCCAAAGTGAGGATGATCCTTCTCTCCGTGCTCGGTCGAGATCCAACAGTCATGTTGGTTGGGATACCGGAAAAACTTGCGATATCCAAAATCGCGCCCCAGCAGCCCGAACTTCCACATGTGATAGGCGATATCCTTCCCCACATACCCCACGGTCCCGTTCGACCGCACAATCACTTTCTGATCTTCCTCGGAGATATTGCCTTCCTCTGTGCCCTCCGTGACCTCCGTGGTTAAGGCTTTTGCAGTCCCCGCCCGCCGCATCACCCAGCAGCCTTTGTTCTTTCCCGCTTCCTCGAACGTCAGAACTCCAGCTTCCTTGAGTTTTTCAAACGCCGCCGACCAGAAATCCAGATGAAGGATCTCACTCTCCCGCGGCAGGAAGTCATACTCAATGTCGAGTCGATCCATCGTCTCCAGATGCCGCCGTAGCACCGCCACCGAAATCAACTCCGCGATCGCCGCCGTTTCGTTATTCCCTTGTTCGATCGCATGCAGAGTCGCGAGCCGCGCCTGCAGGTTCTGCTTATCCTGCGCGTACCACTGCGAAGCCCGTGCATAGAGATCCCAGCAATAGAAATCAAATTTCGGAGCCGTTGCCAGCGCCTCAATCTCCGCCCGTGTCTTTTGTTCGATGTGCAGAAATCCCACCACGACATCGGCGACCTGCACCCCGGTATTGTCGATGTAATTCTGAACGTCGACTTCCCTGTCCGCACACCGCAGCAACCGGACAAAAGTGTCGCCAAGGATCGCGTTCCGCAGATGTCCGATGTGCGCCGCTTTATTGGGATTAATACTGGAATGCTCGACCAGCACCTTGCCCGGAGGAACTTCGTCAGCCGGTTCATGGTCAGCAACCAGCGCCGCCGCTACTTCCGCACGGTTAACCCGCACGTTGATATATCCCGCCCCGGCAATCTCAAATTTCTCAAACCCCGGCACCGTTCCAATTCCCGCGACAATCTCCTCCGCAATCTTGCGTGGAGCCTTGCGCAGCTTCTTCGCAAGCTCGAAAGCCAGCGGCAGCGCGTATTCTCCAAACTCAATTTTCGGAGGCTGTTCAATGACGATATTGACCACATCAAGGTCATAGGTGCGCTTCAAAAATCCGCGCACAGTTTCGCTTAGCCGGCGTTCCAGGTGTCGGTACAAGAATCCCTCTAAATGATTGAAGAAACAGTGATTCTAACAGAGCAAGCACGACGCCCAGGTTTGACGGAAAAGAGCAGCGTTCCCTATGATGAAAATTGGTCGTTAGTCGTTCGTCGTTCGTCCTTCGCCACCTCTGTGAGGGGCGCGCCAGCACTTAGCGAACGACGAAGGACGACCGACCAACGACGGTTTTCTCCATGCGCATTGCCTACTTAGACTGTTTTTCCGGCATCAGCGGCGACATGTTCCTCGGCGCCCTAGTCGATGCCGGAGTGTCTCCCAAAATATTGGAAGACACCGTCGCGGCATTGGATATCGGTGCGCACCTGGAAATTTCTCGTGTCGTCCGCAGCGGAATCGCCGCCACCAAAGTGGATATGCACGCGCACGGAGAAAAAGATTCGCCGCGTGAAGTGGAATCAAGCCCGCGCGATCACACTCATTCCCACGACAAGCATGATCATGCCCATGATCATTCCCACGATGGCTCGCACCAGCACGCCCATTCTCATGATCACGAAAGCCATTCGCATTCCCACGGCCGTGGCCTGAATGAAATCCGCGTCATCATCCAGAAGGCATCGATCAGCGCCACTGCCAAAGTCACCGCGGTCCGCATCTTTGAGGCTCTGGGCGCGGCCGAAGCCGAGATACACAACACGTCCATCGACAAAGTTCACTTCCACGAAGTCGGCGCCGTCGATGCGATGGTCGACATCGTCTGCGCCGCGGTTGGAGCCGAATCCCTGGCCATCGATGAATGGATCTGCTCGCCTCTCAACGTCGGCAGCGGAACTGTAAAATGCGCCCACGGCACTCTCCCCGTGCCCGCGCCCGCGACCCTGAAATTACTCAAGGACGCGCCTGTATATTCGTCGGGTCCCACTGTTGAACTGGTGACGCCGACCGGAGCAGCCATCTTGAGGACGCTCGTCACGCGCTTCGCTTCCTTTCCGTCGATGACGGTCGCGCAAGCCGGATACGGCGCGGGCACTCGCGATTTCCCGCAGCATCCGAATGTCCTGCGCTTGACCATCGGAACCTCGACGCAAGATGTCCACCTGACCAGCGAGACCATCTCTGTCCTCGAAGCCAACCTCGACGACCTCAGTCCGCAAGTGCTGGCCTATGCGTCCGAGAAACTACTATCCGATGGCGCCCTCGACGTTTTCAGCATTCCCGTGCAGATGAAGAAGGGCCGCGCCGGATCGTTGCTGACCGTGCTCTGCAAGCCCGGTGACACGGATCGCCTGACCAAGTTAATTTTTGCGGAGACCTCGACACTCGGCGTCCGGAGCCGCGAAGAACATCGTCAGACACTCGCCCGCCGCTGGGAAACCGTGAAAACATCCTGGGGCGACGTACGGATTAAGATCGCCAGCATGAATGGCAGCATCTCTAACTATGCGCCCGAATACGAAGACTGCCGCGCCCTGGCCGAAGCCAATCAGGTGCCGCTGAAAGCAGTTATCGAAGAAGCAATGCGACAATACAAGAGCCGCTAGCTACTAGCTGCTGGCTCCTGGCAAACCCATAGGAAAACGGGTTCGCTAGAAGCTAGCAGCCAGAAGCTAGAAGCGATTCGGCTCGCTAGAAGCGATTTCCTCATGAGCAATAAGTTCTACATCACGACCCCGATCTACTATGTCAATGCGCGTCCGCATATCGGACACGCCTACACGACCATTGCCTGCGACACCATCGCGCGCCGCCACCGCATGCTTGGCGACGACACCTGGTTCCTCACCGGCACCGATGAGCATGGACAAAAAATCGAGCGCGCTGCGCAAGCCGCCGGCAAAACTCCACAACAGTTCGCCGACGAAGTCTCCGATTCCTTCCGCACCAGTTGGGAGCGTCTCGGCCTTTCTTACGACGATTTCATTCGCACGACATCCGATCGCCACAAGCAGGGTGTCCAGGCCCTGTGGCGCAAAATTCGCGACAACGGATACATCTACAAAGGCACATACACCGGCCAATACTGCGTCTATGACGAACTTTACGTCGACGCCGTCGGCCCCGGCGCTCCCTGCCCCGATTGCGGACGCCCCACCGAAACCGTCCACGAAGAGAATTACTACTTCAAGCTTTCCGCCTTCACGGACAAATTGATCCAGCTCTACACCGAGCATCCTGACTTCATCCGCCCCGAAACGCGCCGCAACGAAGTCATGTCGTTTGTGAAGGGCGGACTGCGCGATCTCTCGATCAGCCGCAGCACGTTCTCGTGGGGTATCCCGGTACCCGACGATCCCAAGCACGTGGTCTATGTCTGGCTCGACGCGCTCGCCAACTACATCACCGCGCTCGGGTACGGGCAGGCCGATACTTCCAAGTACGAGAAATTCTGGCCCGGCGTGCACATGATCGGCAAAGAGATCGTGCGCTTTCACTGTGTGTACTGGCCGGCATTCCTGATGGCCGCGGGCCTTCCCTTGCCGAAAGGGATCGTCGCCCACGGCTGGTTGCTGTTTGAAGAAAACAAGATGTCGAAGTCGCGCGGCAATATCGTGCGCACCGAAACCATTGTCGACGTTCTCGGTATCGATGCGCTGCGTTATTTCCTGCTGCGCGAAATTGTCTTCGGACAGGACGGCTCCTTCAGCTTCGACGCGCTCGTTCAGCGGTACAACGCCGATCTCGCCAACGGTCTCGGCAACCTGGCCAGCCGCACGCTGACCATGATCAGCCGTTACTTCAAGGGCGAAGTTCCCTACCCGTCGCAGACTGGACGCAAGCCTGCCGACGACGCCGTCGCTGAAGCCGCTCGCAAGACGATCGCGGAATTCGGCAGCCTCTTCGATCAGTATCAATTTTCGCGCGCACTCGAAGTGGCCTGGGGATTGGTCGCAGCCGTCGACAAGTACATCGTCGAAAACGAGCCCTGGTCTCTCGGCGAGAAACAGGACGAAGAAAGCCGCGCCCGTCTGGCGACCGTCCTTTATACGAGTGCCGAAGCCTTGCGCATCGTCACTGCACTCGCTTATCCCGTGATTCCGACCGCGGCCGCAAAGATCTGGACTCAGCTCGGCCTCGGAGACATTGCGAAGTTCGACCTATCCACCCTGCAATGGGGACAACTTCACCTGGGCACCAAGCTCGGCGAAATACAGGCCGTGTTCCCGCGCGCCGACAAATCCGCGGTAGAGAGGATGCACAAAATGGAAGAACAGAAAGACAGTGTGGGGACAGGTCTTGCACCTGCCCAGCCGAGCGAAGCTCGGCAAGCGTCGGCGGCCACAGCAACTCCGCCCCCGGCCGTACCTGCGAAACCCGCTCCCGCAATTCCCGAGGGCAAAATCAGCATCGACGATTTTGCCAAGGTCGAGTTGCGCGTCGCCCTGGTGAAAACCGCCGAGCGCGTCAAAGGCGCCGACAAGCTCCTGCGCATCGAAGTCGACCTCGGCACCGAAGTCCGCCAACTCGTAGCCGGAATCGCCGAAGCCTACGAACCCGAAGCTCTCATCGGCAGAAAAGTCGTCATCGTTGCCAACCTCGCTCCACGCAAACTCCGCGGACTCGAATCCAACGGCATGATCGTCGCCGCGTCTCCCGAAGGCGGTAAGCCAGTGCTGGCCAGCTTTCTGGAGGACGTCCCGATTGGCACGAGGCTGAAGTAGGGTTTACTAATCACTATCCACTGATTGCTGATGTTCATCGATTCGCACGCCCATCTCGAAGGCAAACGCTACGATTCTGATCGCGACGAAGTGCTTGCCCGTGCGAAAGCGAACGGCATCGAAACCTACCTCGCGATCGGCAACGGCGAAGGCCCTGACACCGCCGACTGCGGAATCCGTCTCGCCGAGCAATATTCCGGCAAGCCGGAATACCCGGAAATATGGGCGAGCATCGGCATTCATCCACATGAAGCGCATCTTGCCAACGATGCCGCCTACGCCCGTTTGAATGAATGGGCGCGCCATCCCAAGGTAATCGCGTGGGGCGAAATCGGACTCGATTACTTTTACGACCACTCGCCGCGTGACATTCAAAAAGCCGTCTTCCTGCAGCAGATAGAACTGGCCCGCGCGGCGAAGCTCCCGATCATCATCCATTGCCGCCCCTCCGACAACAGCGAAAATGCCTGGGACGACTGCCTTTCCCTGATCTCCGAACACTGGGCTCCCACCGGCCTCGGCGGGATTCTCCACTGCTTCACGGGAACGGTCGAGCACGCGCGCCGCGGACTCGACCTCGGCTTCCTGATTTCCTTTGCCGGGAACATTACCTTCCCCAAAGCGCAAAACATCCGCAACGCCGCTCAGATTGTCCCGCTGGACCGCATCCTGATCGAAACCGATTCGCCCTACCTCGCCCCCATCCCGCACCGTGGAAAGCGCAACGAACCGGCATTCGTGAAAGAAGTCGCCCGCCAGATTGGCGAACTCCGAACCCTCTCCCCCGAAGAAGTCGGCTCGCAAACCACCGAGAATTTCTACAAATTTTTCAAACTCCGCGAAAAATTTGAAAAACACACACCCCGAGCTTGATCTGCCCAGACCCTGAATCTTCTGATACCCTCAAGAGTCAAATAGTGGGGCGCCAAAAAACAGCTACGAGCGTCGAGCCACGAGCTGCGATCGACTTGATTTTGACGTTTGCTCGCAGCCCGTAGCTCGCAGCAATTTCGTCCCGCTCGACAATTTATATACAGTAGAGAGCCATGCCCGATAACACTTTCGATATCGCAAGCAAAATCGACATGCAGGAAGTTTCCAACGCCATCCAGCAGGCGATGAAGGAAATCACTACCCGCTTCGATCTCAAGGACTCAAAGTCCAGCATCGAACTCGAAGGCAAGGACGCCATCATCCTGCACTCTGCCGACGAGTACAAACTGAAGCACGTCAACGATGTCTTCCAGCAGAAGCTCGTCAAACGCAATGTCTCGCTCAAGGGTCTGACCTACGGCCCCGTCGAGCCCGCCGCCGGCAGTACCGCGAAACAGAAGATCACCATGCAGCAAGGCATCCCGATCGAAAAAGCGCGCGAGATCGTCAAGCTGATCAAGGAATCGAAGAAAAAAGTGCAAGCATCCATCCAGGGAGACGTAGTGCGCGTCAGCGGCAAAGACCGCGATTCCCTGCAAGAAATCATTGCCATGATGCGGCAGCACGATTTCGGAATTGATATGCAGTTTACGAATCACCGTACGAATTAGGGCAATTCACCGCCGAGACACAGAGAAAACCGAATTCTAATTTTGCATTCCTCTGTGACTCTGTGCCTCTGTGGTGCAAAAGAAGTTACAAGTGAGCGCAACCACCGTCATTAACGGAAAAGAAATCTTCGACCTGCTCCGGGACGACCTCGTCGCCATTGAAGACGAATTTGGCCGCGACACCGTTTCCAACGTCGCCGCCATCACCGAGATCGGCGAATACCTTCGCGCCGGCGGCGGCAAACGCATCCGTCCCGCACTCCTGCTACTTTCCGCCAAGCTCCTGAACTACAAAGGCAACGGCGCAGTGAAGATGGCCTCGGTGGTTGAGATCATTCACACCGCCACGCTCGTCCACGACGACATCATCGACGAAGCCCAGATCCGCCGCGGACGTCCCGCCGCCAATACGCAGTGGGGCAATTCGAAGTGCGTACTCGCCGGCGATTGGCTCTACATGCAGGCTTTTAAAATCGCCGTGCAGGAGCGCAACTTCCGCATCCTCGACGTCCTCATCGAACTCACGCAGCAGATGGTCGAAGGCGAACTGCTGCAGATGGAAAAGCTCGGCAAGATGATCTCGCTGCAAGAGCATCTCGACCTGATCTATCGCAAGACAGCGTGCCTGTTTTCCGTTTGCATGCGCGCTGGTGGAATCCTCGGCGGCGCGACTGCCGAACAGGAAGAGCGCCTCGGACAATATGGACGCGACCTCGGCCTAGCTTTCCAGATCGTCGACGACGTGCTCGATCTCACTGCCTCCGAGAGTGTCCTCGGCAAGCCAGTCGCCAGTGACCTGCGCGAAGGCAAGGCGACCATGGCCATCATCCACGCGCTCGAACGCTGCACGCCCGCCGAACGCCGTCAGATCGAGACCGTCATGCTCGACCGCGCCTTCAACGGAGTCACGCACGCCGACATATTGGCCATTCTGCACCGCTATGGATCATTGGACTTCGCTTCGAAAGAAGCGGCCCGTTATGCCGAGTCCGCGCGCAACGCCATCTGCGCCTTCCCGGACTCTGAAATCAAACGCGCGTTGCTCTGGGCACCGGAATTCGTAGTCGCCAGAGAGAAATAGCAGCCTTTTGGGCCAATCGACAATCCAATGGCTTGCCACGAATCAAACGGCTTGGAGTTGTGAGCGACACCTGACAGCCAATAGCTAAGTGCATTTCCAAGAGCACACTGAATGGACGATCTCCTCCCACTTCTCTCTCGTCACGGCTACCTGATCCTGGGAGCGTTCTGCTTTGCGGAAGCGATCGGACTGCCATTGCCCGCCGCGCTCGCCATCCTGACTGCCGGCGCCGTCTCGGCCTATGGCAAATTAAACATCTATTCTGTGATCGGCCTCGGGTGCGTCTCGATGCTGGTTGGTGATTTGATTCTCTACTTCACTGGACGCTTCAGCGGATGGGCTTTGCTCGGCCTGCTCTGCCGCCTGTCGGCCAATCCTGAAACTTGCATCCTCCGTTCCGCTGAATATTTTTATAAGCGCGGCAAGCAGACTCTGCTCTTCGCCAAGTTCATTCCCGGCATCAACACCATGTCGCCCCCACTTGCCGGCAGCATGAAAATGCGGCTGGGCCAGTTCCTGCAATTCGACGCACTCGGAGCGCTCTTCTACGTCGGAGCGTATTCCCTGGCCGGTTACATTTTCAGCGATTTCCTGCGCGCCATCACCCGTGGAGTCCGCTCCGCCGGGTCAGCCGCGGAAGTTGTTCTCGGCGTCGGTCTCGCCGCCTACGTCGTCTACCGCATTTGGATGTACCGAAAATACCGCATGCTCGACATGGTTCCGCGCGTGCCCGTGGAAGAACTCGCCCGCCGCCTGGCATCCGCCGAAGCGCCCAATGTCATCGTCGCCGACGTCCGCAGCCATGGATACTACGACGCCGCTTCCGAACGTATCGCCGGATCGGTTCGCCTCGAACCCAACAATCTGGAGGAAGAGATCAAGAATCTCCCGCTCGACCGGGAAATTTATCTCTACTGTACTTGACAGCGCGAAGCCACGAGCGCCCGGGTGGCGCACCTACTCCAAGGACACGGCTTCAAAGCGTTTGTCATCACCGGTGGACTCCGCGCCTGGCGCAACGCTGGTCAACCCGTTGAACCCGTCCCTCATGACGACCTCATCAAACTCCCAATGTTTGAGTGACAAGAAATCACAATCCATTTGACATTCCCTTCGTGCACCTTCGTGGAACCTTCGCGTCCTTCGTGGTAAAGCCCTTTGCAGCCCGCTCCAGAATCGACACGCTGTGATCGCCTTCCTTGGCACACCGTGCCCAGGATGCTATCTTCAAACCATGGGCCGATCACCAAGCTTTTGCGGCGTGATACTGGCGGCGGGAGAATCTTCCCGCATGGGTCGCGATAAGGCTCTACTACCCTGGCCTGCCGACTCCTCCAATCCCCATGAGACATTTTTGTCCTCCTCGATCCGGCTCTTCGCTCCCCACGTTGACCTCGTTTTAGTCGTCGCCGGAAAGAACGAGCCTGAATTGGCGCCCATCGTCTACGCGCGTGGCGCATCTGTCGTCGTCAACCCCGATCCTTCGCGGGGGCAATTCAGTTCCCTGCAGGCTGGCCTCCATGAAGTTCTGAATCGCGGACGCGACGCCGCCATGATTACGCTCGTGGACCGTCCCCCTGTGCAACCTGCAACCCTTCAGTTCCTGATCGATGAATTCGAACGCATCCTCGCCCACTCGATCTGGGCCGTCGTCCCCGAATTCCAGGGCAAGCATGGACATCCAATTCTTGTTGGACGCGAAATGATCGAAGCCTTTCTGCGCGCTCCCGCCACGGCCAGCGCCCGCGAAATCATGCACGCGCATCAAGACCGCATCGCATACGTTCCGGTCGACGATCCTTTCGCTGCCGCAAATATCGATACGCCTGAGCAGTACGCAGCCTTGCCCGCCCCCACCACCTAGCACCCCTGCGCGCGTGTTTTTTGTTCAGAACTCAGTTAAGTAACGCTCTCGTAACCAAGTTTCTCTAAAATAGATCAGTGCTTCTTATAGAACTGTTATCCCGACACCGAGCTTGCCGAGGGGGAGGGATCTGCAGTTGGTAGCGGAATTGCGCCGCAAAGCGTCACAACCTGGAAAGGATTTTCAGCAGCCTCATCTTCATGACAAATCTCAAACCCGCACAGTCCACATTCATCGCGAGCGTTCTCCAACTCAAGCCCAAAGTCGCGGCCTTCGATTGCGATGGTACCCTCTGGTCCGGCGATGCCGGCGAAAGCTTCTTCCGCTGGTCGATGGAGCGAGGCATGGTGTCGGAAGACATCGCCAGCTGGGCACGTGCGCGTCACGCCGACTACAAGGAAGGTCTGGTGGACGAGGACATCATGTGCGGCGAGATGTGCACGATGTACCGCGGGCTGCGCGAAGAAGCACTCCAGAACGCGACCGACGAATTTTTCGAGATTGGAATTGCCCCAGGCATTTTTCCCGAAATGCGCGAACTCGTTCTGCGCCTGCGCGCCGCCGGGACCGATGTGTGGGCCGTGTCTTCCTCCAACCACTGGATCATCCGTTCCGCCATGCGCGGATTCGGGATTCCTTCAGACCGGATTCTCGCCGCCGAAGCCATCGTCAAGGATGGAGTGATCAAAGACGACCTCGTCCGCGTTCCCAGCGGCCCTGGCAAGCCGGACGCCCTTCGCGAAGTTCTGCCATCGCCGCCGGATTGCGCCTTCGGCAATTCCGTCTGGGATCGCGAAATGCTGGAAATGGTGGAGCACCCCTTCGCGATCAACCCGAACGCCAGACTGCAGGAGATCGCCGAAGGGAAATCCTGGCCGATCTACCAGCCAAATCACAAGTAGGCCCTTACGATTGCTTTTGGGTGGCGCAGCGGATCACTCCCTCTCGGAGGGATCTACAATTTTTCCCAGCAGCACCCGCAACGTATCGATTGCCAGATGACTCGCATGCTCCGACGCCTGCGGCAGACCGCCCACCGCATTCACCAACTCGTCTCGCCGAAGCTCACGCCCTTCCTCGATCGTTCGTCCGCGCACTAACTCCGTGACCGCCGAGCCGCACGCCATCGCCGCGACACATCCCTTGGCGCGAAAGCGAATATCTAAAATCCGTCCGTCCAGCACCTTGATCGTAAGTCTGAGGACGTCTCCGCATGCCGGATTGCCCAGCTCCGCCGCAGCATCGGGCGATTCGACATCGCCGGCGTTTCGCGGATTCTGAAAATGGTCCAGCAGCTCTGGCGAGTACACTGTCGCGATTGTAATGCCGACTAGGCAATTTTCTTCCCCTACAATGGTTCCATGCCCGCCTCGCCCGGACCGCAGCGCATCGCCTGTCTGCAACCAAGCGCGACCGTTATCCTCGCCCTCCTCGGAGAGCTCGACCGCGTCGTCGCCTGCACCAAATACTGCGCCGACGTCGTCTTCGAAGTGCGTCACAGCGAACGGCGAATCATCGCCGACTCCTGGACTTCCAAGGCCGACGAGATTCTCGCCGCCGCACCCGACCTCGTCATCGCAGCGGTCCCCTACCAGCAGGCTGCTGTCGCCGAAATCCTCAAAGCTGGCGGTCGATTTCTGGGATTAGCTCCAACTACCCTCGCTGATATCTACATGGACATCGCCGTGATCGCAGGCGTTGTGAATGCTGGCGAGCGCGGCGCTCAACTCATCGCGGAAATGCAGATGGCCATCGAAGGGGTTCGCAGTCGCGCAGCCAGCTTGCCGCGGAAGCGCGTCTACTGCGAGGAATGGGGCAAGCCTTTGATCACTTCGCAACCATGGGTCGCGGAACTGATCGCAGCCGCCGGCGGCGAATTCGTGGGCGAACCGGGCAAGCAATTACTCCCTGAATCCGTGCTGGAAGAAGATCCGGAGGTAGTTATCGCCGCCTGGTGTGGCGCTGGCGCGCGGGTCCCGCTCGAGAAGATCATCCGCGATCGAGGCTGGGCAATCACCCGTGCCGCGCGCACTGCGCAGGTCTATTGCATTTCCGACGAACTCCTGAACACGCCCGCTCCGACCTTGATTCAGGGTCTGCATGCAATGGCTGCAGCAATTCACCCGGAAACTTTCGCCACCGCGCCGGGGTTACGGTCGATTCTGGAAGCGGCACCTGCAATTTCTTCCGCCGATCAACCGGTGGCGTAGGATAGAAGGATGTCCTCGACCTCCCACGCGCCCAAAATCGCGGAAGTGCGCCAGGATATCGATCGCCTGAAGTCTAGCGCGCCCACCGCCGACCAATTGATGGAAGGGATCACGCGTCTTCTCCACGAAAAAATGTTGAAGTACAACTGGGTGGGCTTCTATCTGCTGGAGCACGCGGATGATTCGCCGATGCTAGTGTTGGGACATTTTCAAGGCGCCATGACCCCGCACACCCGGATTCCGCTGAACCAGGGAATTTGCGGAGCAGCCGCCTCGTCCGGAAAAACCGTAGTGATCGATGACGTCAGCAGCGATTCCCGCTATCTCGCCTGTTCACTCGAAACCAAATCCGAGATTGTCGTCCCAGTTTTCGTGCACGGAAAAGTGGCGGGAGAACTGGATATTGACAGTCATTTTCCCGCAGCCTTCGGCAAAGAAGATCGTGAGCTAGTCGAATACTGCGCCGAGTTGGTCGGCCAGCGCCTCGAACAAAAGTAAGTCAGACACGGAACGTAAAGTCGGCGGATGAAAATCCGTCACAACATCCCTCTTGCCCTGCGTTGGCTCGCAGCTCGAAGCCCGTAGCCCAGTTGATTCCTATGAAACGCGTAGTTGCCGCCCTCATCCTGAAAGACGACAAGATCCTGGCCTGCCAGCGGACTCGTCACCAGGTCATGCCCCTGAAGTGGGAATTCCCTGGAGGCAAGATCGAAGAGGGAGAACAACCGCGCGATGCCATGCGCCGCGAACTGGAAGAAGAACTGGGAATTGAGGCTACTGTCGGCGACGAAGTTGCCCGCCTTGTTCACGAATATCCGGGTGGTGGATCGGTCGAGCTTCGTTTCTATGTCGTACGCAGCTACAAAGGCGAACTCGAAAACCGTATCTTCCGCGAGATCCGCTGGGTCGATCGCAGCGAACTCACCGCCCTCGATTTTCTGGAAGCCGACCTGAGCCTGGTAAGAGATCTAGCCGCTGGCAAACTCGTATAGACGATTGTTCTTATCCCGCCCCGCCCCGCAGCGTATTCCAAACCAACACCATCGTCATCGCGATCATGATGACCGTCGTCCCCCATGCGATAACGTTAAACGTCCGCGTATTGACCTGCTCTTCCATGATTTCTTTATTGTTGATGAGCAGCAGCATGAAGATGAGCACAAAGGGCAGTACGCCGCCATTCACCACTTGCGACAGCACCGAGATTTTCACCAGCGGCAATCCTGGGATCAGAATCACCGCGCCGCCCGCGACGATGAGGCCTGTATACAACCAGTAGAAAGCCGGCGCCTCGGAAAATTTCATGCCGACCCCCGACTCAAATCCCAATCCCTCGCAAACCGTGTACGCCGTCGAAAGTGGAAGGATGGACGCCGCAAAGAGCGACGCGTTGAAAAGTCCCAGGGCAAACAGGATGGAAGCATATTGTCCCGCCAGCGGACGCAGAGCCGCTGCCGCATCGGCTGCGTCTCGAATATTGCGAATGCCGTGCACGTAAAGCGTAGCCGCGCAGGCCACAACGATGAACCATGCCACCACGTCCGTAAAAATACAGCCCACGATGACATCCAGTTGTGACGCCTTGTATTGCCGCTTCGTGATGCCCTTCTCCACCACCGATGCTTGCAGATAGAACTGCATCCAGGGAGCGATCGTCGTCCCTACCAATCCGATCACGAGGTAGAGATACGATTCCTGCTTGAACGCCGCCAGGTGCGGAGGCGTCACCGTAGCCGTAATCGCTTCCAGCCATGCCGGTTTCGCCAACACGCCGGCAAAAATGTAGGTGAGATAAAAGAAACTCGCGGCTAGAAAAACTTTTTCAACCGATTTGTACTGCCCCTTGACCACGATCAGCCATACGATCACCGCGCAGATCGGAACTGAAATATAGCGGGAGACGCCGAACAGTTCCATGCTGGCCGCGATGCCCGCGAATTCCGTGACTACGTTTCCAAAATTGCAGATCAGAATTCCGATCATCATCAGAAACGTAATCCGCAACCCATATTCCTCGCGGATCAGGTCGCTCAGTCCCTTGCCGGTAACGGCTCCCATGCGCGCGCACATTTCCTGCACCACGATCAGGGCGATCGTGATGGGAATCATCGTCCAGAGCAACGTGTGGCCGTACTGCGCACCGGCCTGCGAATACGTCAGGATGCCGCCGGCATCGTTGTCGACATTCGCGGTAATAAACCCCGGTCCTACCACCGAAAAAAACAGCAGGATCTGGATCTTCCAACGTTTCAGAAATCGCATGCGCGCAGTTCACAGGGATCAAGTTCACGTTACCGACCGTTCAGCATAAACGCAGCAAGCCTTTTCTGAATAGATGAAATCCATAATTATGAGAAAAACTGTCACGTAGAGACGCGGCTTGCCGCGTCTCCGTGGCCCGCGCCTGAAAGATGAGGTACAAGACGGCCCATGTCAGCCAATGTACACCGGATAGAACCCTACGATCTGTCATCCCGCGCGAAGCGAGGGATCTGCAGTCAGCTGCCAAATGCATATCCCTCGCTTCGCTCGGGATGACAGTTGAGATGTGCAGCATGAATAGCGGCGAGGACCGCCTGCCGCGCAGGCATCGGTTACAGCTTGGCGCGCAGCATGTTAATGACGTCGTCGGGCGTGATCACGCCGACCAGGCGGCTATGACTATCTACAACCGGCAGCGTCAGCAGGTTGTACTTGTCAAACAATTCCGCGAATTCCTTTTCCTTGGCGTCGGCCTTCGAATAGATCAGCGGCTCTTGATGCAGCGCCAGCAGCGGAGTCTCCAGCTTTGCCAGCGCAATTTTTGCGAGCGGCACGGTTCCGATCAAGGTTCCGTGCGAGTCGATGAGAAACACGGTGCTCATGCTCTCCATGCGGCCGTCGAAGCTGCGCATGGCCTCGATCGCTTCATGAGCAGTAGCTCCGGCCGCCAATGCAATGTATTCCGTAGTCATACGGCCAGCCGCCGTATGTTCTCCAAATTCGAGGAGGTCGGTAACTTCCTGGCGCTCCTCGGGCTGCATCTGCACCAGGATTTCTTCTGTGCGATCGTCCGACAGATCGGCCAGCAAGTCGGCGGCCGCGTCCGGCTCCATTTCCTCGACGATGTCAGCCGCGCGATCTGAATCGAGAGACTCCACCACCGACTTCTGGAATTTTGGCTCCAGTTCTTCCAGCGCGCCCGCCGCTACTTCTTCGTCCAGCGTCTCGAACACGGCCTCCCGCTCGTTCGGAGCCAGTTCTTCGACAATGTCCGCGATGTCCGCCGGATGCAGCTTGGCCAGGCGGTCATGAGAGATTTTCAGTTTCACCCGGCGGGCCGGATCCGTTTCGATCAGGTCCACGAATTCCCAGGGGATCTCCCGCGGCGGGATACGCAGCAACAACACGCGCAGGGCCGCGTACGGAATGACGCCTTTCAGCAGGCGCCGAATTGCCCCGCGCGCGCCCACATCGACCCCTTCAATCTTCAGGACGAGCTTGTTCTGCGCCGTCTCCTGGTAGAAATCGACGTCATTCACGCGCACCACTTTGCGCCCGTGAACATCGATTACTTGCTGATCGAGCAGATCGCGGCTCAGCAGGAATTGTCCCTCCGCACCCGTCCAGGGATGCCAGTCCGCCAGTAGCGTGGACGAGCGAACGACTCCGTTGATCATGGAAATCGAACCGCACGGCAGCGTGTGGCTTCCCGAACGGGTTTTCACGATCAGCGCGGAAACGCGAGAGCGATCTTCCTGCGGCAGCAATGCGGCTTCGCGCACCCGTCCCACGGTGTTGCCGCTGCAGTCATGCACCGTCAAGCCCAACAATTCGCTCAGGGACAAAGTGCTCATCCCCTTGAGCATACTCAAGTGCGCGGGTGGAATCCAGAAGCCAACTGGGTGATCGATATATTTATTTCGATAACAGTCCCGGGCGATCGAGACGTTCGTCGGGAGGTCGCGGTTCCAGAACGACGCCCGCATCCCGGCAAACGAACCGGTTCACGACACGATAATTTTTGTCGATTGCGTCCACCAGGGAACCTGCCCACGCATCCGGACCCTTCATTGCCGATGGGTCGCTCGCCAGCAAGATCATCCCAAATTCTTTTCCCTGTACTCGCCGTTCGATATCCCCATTCGGCCAAAGCCCGCGTTGCTCAAACTGCCCGTAGACAAAGGGATCCGACACCAGCACCGGTTTCCCTGCCGCAAGCACAGGCCCCAGGCTCTGAGAAAGGATCGAATTCGAAGGAGAGTTTTTCACGGCCTGATAGAGCTGCCCGCACTCCGCCAGTTGACGCGAAGGCTGCACGTCGCCACGATTCTGCGCGGCTACCCCTGCAGCTACCGACACCCCCAGCAAGACCGCAACCGGCAACGCACGCTCCGGAAACTTCTCCTGCAGCCACGTGTAACCCAGACCGGCACACAGACACATCGCCGCCATCCACTCGACAAAGTGGTTGGTAGTCGACCCGAGCTTCCCCGCCGTGAGCGCAGTGATCGCACTCACGACAAAGTAGATCGCCGGAAAACTTCTTACTCGCCCGCGCAAGTCCTGCACCACGTACCATACCGCCAGCGCCGTTGCGACCGGAGCACCCGCCCATACCAGCGTCATCAACGCGAAGAATTGCTTCAGAGAATATCGGTCCGGATGCGTGGAGAACATGTGGAATGCAAACCAGTTTCCAGTTCTCTCCTGCAGGACCACCATCGCCACCGCACATGCCAAGCCCAGTGCGCCCGCGAAAGACGCCGCTTTTTTGAATTTTCGATGGGCAATCAGATGGATGAAAACCGCCACCGGAGCCGCGAGCAGGCTGTATTTACAGAAAATCGCCAGCCCAAAAAAGAGCACGCTCCAGTACCAGGCCTTTTCTTTCCAGACATAGATCGCGATCCCGGCCGCGGAGAGCGCCATCCCAATCACATCCGCGCGGAGAAGATAGATCCAGAACCGAAACGCCGGCAACGTCCATAGAAGGAATCCACAGCCCAGCCCGATCCACCATGACCCCGTCAAGCGTCGCAACGAAACTCCCAGCAGCAACGCAATCACGACGTTGCATCCGAGGAACAGCATCCTGCCCGCCGGGAAGGAAGGATTCCCATTCGGCAATACCGCCGCTGTAGCCGCATACGCGACCGGCCCATAAACATGCAGCACAATGGGATATCCAAATGGATCCGGATACAACGCCTGGGCGTGCCGAACCCGCAAGGCGCCCTCGAGCACCAGGCCTTCGCCGTAATCGATCTGGTACGGAGTCGCGAGCAGCGGAATGCAGCGCACCAGCACCAACAGCGCACCCGCCAGCACGGAGAGTAGTAGTAATCGTTCCGCTCGCATCAGTTCAAAGCAACCTCTCGCCCGACCTGGGAGAACATCAGGACTATAGTACGTCCCGTCAACTCTCCGCCAAACTGATGGTCAATGTTCCACGTGGAACACTTTACGGGCGTATATGTATGTACAGTTTTATATGGTTATTCTCCGTAACGACACCTAGCCACAGGCGCGGTTTGCCGGAGAGTACATCCCAAGCTGCACACTTTCGTGGAATCCCACCCTTGCGCACAGAACGCGCAAGGATGGGGCACCCTTTTTTCGTGCCACAGCCGGAGTGTTCAGGCTGAGCCGCCTACAACTTTAGAAAGCACGATCGTAAGGACTCTTCTTGGACTCCTAACTCTGGCGCTTGCCACCGGTTTTAACGGTCTCTTTGTTGTGCCACTCCGAACGTTTCGTGACCGAACTTAGGGACCGAGGCCGAGGTTCCCGACGACCCGTCGTTCCCCTGAAAATTGACTTTTTTCCGTCCGACAGGCAAACTGCTCCATCGTGCGCTAACCGCTTTCTGCCCAGCAGGATGGGGAGGCGGTTCTCGGTGCCAGCGCGGCGAGAGCGACTCAGGAACTGTGCGCCCTATGTCTGGAAATCACGTCTCCTATACGCTGGACTCTACGCTGGAGACAGTGAATAGTGCGGAAGAAACTGCCGGACGGATGGCCGCCGAAGCGGGTTTCGGCGACGAAGACGTCATGAAGATTTCCATGGCCGTGCGCGAGGCCGCCGTCAATGCGGTCATGCATGGCAACGCTTACAATCCCAGCAAGAAAGTGACTTTGGCATTTGAACTCACGCCGCGCGACCTGGTTATTGTGATTCGCGATCAGGGGCCGGGACTCGATGCCAGCAAGATTCCGGATCCGTTAGCGCCGGAAAATTTGATGAAAACATCAGGACGCGGCATTTTCCTGATACGCTCTTTTATGGATGTGGTGGAGATCCACCCGTCCCAATCGGGCACAGAACTTAAAATGATCAAGCATGTCCACGGTTCCCCCGCGGACTCCAAGGAGGCTTCCCAGTGACCATGAAGTCCAGTACTCGTCAGGTGGATGGTGTGACCATCGTCGACCTTAGCGGCCGCATTACTCTCGGCGAAGGCAGTGTGGTGCTTCGCGATACGGTTCGCGATTTGCTCTCAAAGGGCCACAAGAAGATTCTGCTGAACCTCGGCGACGTCAACTACATCGACAGCTCCGGCATCGGCGAATTGGTCAGCGCGTTCACGACCTCCAAGAACCAGGGCGGCGAACTCAAACTGCTGAACCTGACCAAGAAAGTTCACGACCTGCTGCAGATCACCAAGCTGTACACCGTCTTCGACGTGAAAGACGACGAAGCATCAGCTGTGAAAGCGTTCGGCAAGTAGCTACGGTCCTCATCAATATCAGGTAACAAAACAGTGGCGGCCCGGTCAATCATCCCGGACCGCCCAGTTCCCATTTTGGCGAAGAACATTCCGATTTCTGCGAATTCCCTTCTTTTGTTGCGCTGATGCGAGCGTCTCCCAACCTACAATTGCTGCGACTGGGAAACTCTTTGTTGCCAGTTCGCCCATGATGTACCGTCCTCTGCGATCTTCGGTTCACCCTTGCTTGCTCTTCGCATTTTTTTGGATTTCGATTTCCGCGAACGCGGATTGTGTTCCCTTCTCGGACGCACACCGGCACATTGGAAAGACGCAATGCGTCAGCGGGAAGATCTACAACATTAAAGAAGGCAGCAAGGGCGTAACGTTTCTGGATTTCTGCGAGAATTTTGAGACCTGTCCATTCACGGTCGTCATATTCGCGGACGATCTCAAACATGTCGGTGATGTGCGCCAACTCAAAGGCCGCACAATCGAAATCAACGGCACGGTCCAGGACTATGACGGACGAGCGGAGATCATCCTGCGCCATCCTCGCCAACTCGGCAAAGATGCTGCGCTGGTTCCGCCGCTGCCTAAAGATTACGATGTGGAACGCAGGGGTAAGTACAGTCCAGGAAAATTCCGGGCACCGAAACAGAAACCCGCGAACCCTCGCGCCAAGCGTGGAACGGCTGTGGACATAGAAGACACCAGCAATCAATAGAAAGTTAGTGCGGCGCACGATTATCATGGGCGCGAAGGAGCGCCTATGAAACGAACCGCGATTCTGATCCTCATCATCGCTAACGCAATGCTGATGAACGTCTCCGCATTCGCTGCTTCGGAGAACACTTGTGCGAATCCCACCATCGACCGAGAAATCCGGCAAGGCGCCGTGTCCTGGAAGAACGGTTACAACGATGGCGAAGCCGCAAAAGTAGCGGATCTGTATACGGAAGACGCAACCTATCTGACGCAACACTTCGTGACGGGAATTGTGCAAGGACGTCCAAAGATTCAAGCCTACGTGCAACGCGGCGTCGATGCCAAATACCACATCGACTCGATCGAAGTGCTTTCCACTGGCTGTTCCGGAAAGATGGCCTATGCGATCACGCGATATGAGTCGACCAACGGTGGCCAGAAGGCATTCGGCGTAAATATCCTCGTGCTCAAGAAGACTGGGAAGAAATGGCTGATTGTGGCGCATGAATCGGCTGTTCCAGATCCGGCGACTGCGATCCAGAGTTTGGAGAGTCCGACACACAAGTAAACGTCTGAAGTTTGGAGACAACTGGGTTCTTAACCTGAGTTCTTAGGCTTGATATGGGGTGGCGCAGCCTCCCACGGACCATGAGGGAAACCATGAAGAGGAAAATAGTTTTGGCCGCTCTGCTGCTCTCAGCGCTTGCCATGGCCGGGACAAATCGCAATCCCACCGAGTATCCCGTAAATGTTCATGTCATCGCATCGCGCATGGTTGTTTACCACACCTACTTCCAACGGTTGAACGTTCTCATTGATGGGAAGAAGTACGAGTTGGAGTCCCTAACTCCTGCCTATGGGGTGTTGATGCTTGGCGATTACAAGGCGAGGGTGCGAGACGATGGGCACAGAGCCTACGGGCACAAGTCAGCATACGATTCTTGGCAGGTCTATGAAGTTCTGCTCCCCGACAACAAGACGAGGCAGTTCGTGGTGATGGAAATAGTGCCGTAAACAATCGCCATAGATGGCGATCACGCTCAGAACCCGGTTGTTGGTGATATGGCGATTTATCACCAACTACAGACGGCCCGTTTCAACAGTGCCCAAGGCCGCATTTCAGATTCGTGGTCAGTTGCGTTCGAGCTATGCCTTCTCGCAATGACACGTCTATAACCAGATTGTCGGTAAGCGGGACATCTTTGGAGGGAACGGTCAGAAAGTAGTACCAGCGCAAGCCGGGGCTGGGGTGCCGCTCTTTGGCCGAAAGCAGCGTCGCTGGCCGTATCTCGTCTCCCCTTTTCCAAGAAAGGTCGAATGATGCTTTCTCCATCAACCCAGCGGCGTAGTCGGGTGGAGTGATTTGGTCTGCCCTCTCTGTGCATTTCCATGCGAAAGCTTCTACATCTACTACTAGTTGGTCTGGGAAATTGCGATAGGTTACCTTTCGCTTTTTGAACTCTGCTCCCTGCGGCGTTTTCTCAACCTGCAACCCATCAAAGAAGTCGCCAGAGATAAAAAAAGCTTGAACGTGAATGCACGTGTTGTGGTATTGGATTACACCAAAACCAGCTCTCACACCCGTTCCGAACTCTGTTTGCTTCTCCCCGTGTCGAACTTTCGCCAGAGCCGCTGGATTACCTAGAAGAGCAACGACGCCACACGCGATGCCAAGCCACCAAAATCGCGGTAGCATTGGGTGCCTCCATTCGATGTGCGGAGTGCGTTTCGGTTGCAATGCTCAATCCTAAGCAATTAACCCCAACTTATCCAATGAGTTTGCTGCCTTCCGCGATGTCAACTGTTGAAATCAGGCGTTTACACCAACTACAAATGCTCGGCCCTTCCCGGCGCATGGCTTCTACACCATTCCCTTCCGCAATTCGTCCAGCGGATACCTGGTGCCACGCCACACGATGCCGTCATTCCACAATGTATGGAACATGGAAAGCATCAAGATGTACATGAACAAAGCCGTGGAAACCGGATGCAGAAAAAAGTAGTAAGGCCGGACGGCAGAACGGGTGGACATCCCGAAGTAGATCGCGAGAATGCACAGCAGGGCGAGGCCGTAGGGGAGACGCATCCATCCATGGGCGAGCCAGACGCCTAGAAACGGTCCGAGGTTCAGAAATCCGACGCCGATCACGGAGCCGATGGTTCTCCACCATTGAAATGAGAGCAGGGCAAAAAAATTCTTGGTGAGATTGTTGACGATGCCAAAAGCACCTTCAGCCCAGCGCAGCGAGATCAGATCTTCGCCAAACACAACTCTCGGCCGGAAACCGGCTTTCTTGATCACCTTGCCGAGTTTCATGTCGTCGAGGACTTCCATGCGCAGGGCCTTGTAGGTGCCGATCGCGTCATAGGTCGAACGCCGCACCAGATTGAAGGCGCCAACTCCCATGTGGTCGTCGGCTTTCGGGTCGGCAACTTTCCAGAGACGATGTCCGAAGACGAAGAGCGTTTGAAAAAAGGCCATCATCATTTTTTCGCCGGGAAGCTTCATGATCATGCGCGGTAAGAGGACGAGGTGATCGGCCTGCTCTGATTCGGCGTAGGTAAGGGCGCGGCGCAAGGTGTCGGGTTTGAAGAATACGTCCGCGTCGGTAAACAAGAGCCAGTCCCCGGAGGCCTGTTCCGTGGCAGTCCACATGGCGTGAGTCTTGCCCATCCATGCGGGCGGCAATTCCGTGACGTGAATGACTTTCAGTTTGCCGCGGGCTTCAGGGCGAGCGGCGACTTCGTCCATGCGCTGACCGGTGGCGTCGGTAGAGCGGTCATTGACGGCGATCACTTTGAAATTCGCGTAGTCGAGTGCGAGTAACTCGGTGAGGGTCTCGGCGATATGGGCTGCTTCGTTGCGTGCCGGGACGATGATGCTGACGCGAGGATTGCTTGCAGGCTTGCGATCCCATTCGGAGCGGGCAATGTCGGCGACGCTGGGCATGCCAATCGCGGCATCCACGATGCGGGAGAGCCAGGCCAGAGCCAGGACAATTCCAGTAATCCAAAGAGTGATCGACATCCGTGTTAGCTGGTACCTGCCTCACCGGGAGCGGCGCCGACGCGAACGGCGGGCGCGTGCTTCATCCCCAGGAACAGTATGGCAGAGGACACACCCATCGCGATGACCGGAAGGACGAATGCGATTTGCAGAGAACGGTGGTCGGCCACCCATCCCATCATGGTGGGCGAGGGGACGTCTCCGAGGATGTGGATGATGAAGATGTTGGCGGCGATGGCGGTGGCGCGGATGTGCGCGCCAACAGAATTGATAACTGCTGCATTGAGGGGAGAAGTATTCAGTAGAAGAAAAAATGCAGCGACACCGATCGCGGGCACCATCAGGCGTCCAGAGGTAAACAGCGCCACGATCATGAAGGGAATGCCCAGCGCCATACTGACGGCCGAGATCAAGTAGTACGAACTCTTCGTGCGGCGCAAAAGGTAGTCGCCCAGCCATCCGCCGGCGAGTGAGGCGAGAATTCCATCGACCACGATGATGATGCCAAACATCAGGTTGGCCTTTTCCAGCGAGTAATGGCGTTCGCTGACAAGGAATTGCGGCATCCAGACTTGAATGCCTCCCAGCGAGAACGTCATGAACGCCATGCCCAATGTAGCGGCGAGAAAAGCCTTGTTGCGGATCAGCCCGAAGATGGTGCCTCGCTCCGGCGTTTCTTTCAGAGTATCGAATTGTCCGCGCTCGGGTTCCTTGAGAAACAAGACTGCGAGCGCCAGCAGGAAGCCGGGAATAGCAGCGATGTAAAACGGAAACCGCCATCCGTAGATTGGAGCGAGATAACCCCCGACCACGTATCCCGCCGCCGACCCGACCGGAATCGCCAGGTAAAACACGCCGAGGATGCGTCCGCGCTTATCTTCCGAGAACAGGTCGGCAACAAAGGTCGGCGCGATGGTGACGAACGTGGCCTCGCCGACTCCCACCAATGTGTGGCGAACAAGCAATTCGCCGTAGGTGTGAGTCACTGCCGTGAGCAGGGTCAGGCCGCTCCAGAAAACTGCTCCGAATACGATGATCAGTTTGCGCGAATATCTGTCCGCAAGGGGACCCACAAACGGCGCTGCGATCATGTAGAACCCGAGGAAGGCGCTGGTCAGGTATCCGATCTGCGTCTTGCTCAGATGGAATTCGTCCTGCACCAGTGGCTGAACAGCGTAAAGCACGTTGCGATCCGCATAGTTCAGCAGATTCAGCGCGGTCAGGACAATGAGGGCGGTCCGGGGATGGAGGTTCTTCGCGGGCACAGAGGGGGAATATAGCACGGCAGGGCAATTGCAGAGGTCAGAGGTTAGATTGTAGAGGTGACAACTCGCGAGGCCGGAGACTTCGTTTAGAACATGCCTTCACTTTTACAATCGAAGTTCTGACTTCTGCAATCTGACCTTTCACCTCTGACCTTTCTTGCGCGGCCACCTTGCCACCACGACTGTTGAAATCCCGCCGCGCGGACGAAAGTCTCCGGTCACTTCTGCCCAGACTGGTTTGGCCCACTTCACGACGTCGTTCAGGATCTGGTTGACGACGTTCTCCTGGAAAATTCCGAGATTTCGGTAGGACTGCAGATATTCCTTGAGCGACTTCAGTTCCAGGCAAACGCGGTTGGGCACGTAGCGGATTTCAATTTTCCCGAAGTCGGGCAGACTGGTTTTTGGACATACGGAGGTGAACTCGGGGTCGTCGATGACGATTTCGTATCCGGGAAACTGGTTGGGCCAGGTTTCGATTTCGGGGAACGCATGATCCAGCCCGGCGCTGGCATGCTCTGGGGTATAGCGGTTACGTTTCGGCATGCGGATATTGTACCGAGTCCGCGAGGCGATTCGTGGAGTGCATCACTTGGAATGCCCAACTTGGGGTGCAATTTTGGAGTGCGGATTGCGGACTGGCTGCATCTAAACAAGTAATTCCCAGGCGTGCTTTTAACGGTTTTTGGTCCTCGTGAGTGATACATTGGGACTTACAATTTTCTCTGTATGCCATTGAATGGAAACAGTTCCGCACGCCCGCCGCGCCGATGGTGGGTGACCGGCCTAGCGATTCTGGCAGCAGTCGTCCTGCTGGCTGCCTTTGTGACTCACAAGGATGACTCGATTCCCGTCCGCACGGCCCATGTGGAGCGTGGACAGATTCGCAGTTTGATTTCGACCAACGGAAAGATCGAGCCGGTTCTGAATTTCGAGGCGCACTCTCCGCTGACCACCACCGTGAAACGCGTCCTGGTTAAAGAAGGCGACTCGGTGAAGAAGGGGCAGTTGCTGGTCACGCTCGATGACGCGGATGCACGCACGCAGGCGGCGCGAGCGCAGACACAGCTCAAAGCTGCGCTGGCAGAAATCAACAGCACGCAACGCGGTGGCAACCAGGAAGAAGTTCTCAATCTCAATGCGCAGTTGGCAAAAGCGCGGGCGGACCGCGATGCTGCGCAGCGCAACCTGGACGCTTTGCAGAGACTGCAGCAGCAAGGATCGGCGTCGGCCGGAGAAGTACGCGCCGCTCAAAATGGTCTGGCGCAGGCGGATGCACAGGTGAATCTGCTGCAACAAAAGCAGACGGGCCGCTATTCTTCGCCGGAAATCGCCCGGGTGGAAGCGCAACGCAGTGAGGCGCTGGCGGCATACGAAGCTGCGCAGGATATTTTGGCGAAGTCGAATGTGCGCGCTCCGTTCGATGGGGCCGTGTACTCGTTGCCGGTCCGGCAAGGCGTATTCGTCAACAGCGGCGATCTGCTTCTGCAATTGTCCGATCTCAGCAAGGTACAGGTTCGCGCATTTGTGGACGAGCCTGACGTGGGGAAACTGGCTCCGGGCAATCCGATTGAAATCACATGGGACGCCATCCCGGGACGAATCTGGCAAGCCACGGTCAATTCGGTACCGTCCACGGTAAAGCTGCGCGGATCCCGCAACGTGGGGGAGACGATCAGCATCGTAGATAACAAGGACATGAAACTGCTGCCCAACATCAACGTCGGGGTCACGATTGTGAACGCGCAACGTGAGAACGTGCTGGTGGTGCCGCGTGAAGCGGTCCGCATGGATGACAGCAAGCCGTACGTCCTGCAGGTGGTCGGGCGGCAACTGAAGCGGCAGGATGTGGAAACGTCGATCTCCAATCTCACGCAAGTCGAAATTGTCCGCGGGATCGCGCTGAACGATGTGGTCGCGATCAGTTCGTCGAACGGCAAGACGATCGGCGACGGGACACAGGTCAAGTACTGAATGATCAAGCGGACTTTCCTGGCAGTGCTCCTTTCATTTTCTCTTTCCCTGCCCTTGGCGGCCACGGATGCACCCAACTCCCTTCTGACGGCGGGACGGGTTGACGAAGCCATTGATTCGTTAAATACGCGGATCGCTTCTAACCCGCGTGACGCGGAAGCCATCAATCAACTCTGCCGCGCGTACTTCCAGTACGGAGATTGGGATCGCGCTGAATCCCGCTGTAAGAAAGCGGTCGAAATGCAGCCTGATAATTCCAGTTTCCATCGCTGGCTGGGACGCGTGTATGGAGAGAAAGCTTCTCGAGCCACGTTGCCGATCGGCCTGGCGTTGAAGACGCGCGACGAATTTCAGCGGGCGGCGCAACTCGACCCGGGCGACGCAAATGCGGGAGTCGATGTTGCGGAGTATTACCTGGAAGCTCCCGGCATGATGGGTGGCGGCAAAGACAAAGCGCGTGAACAGGCCAAGATCATCGGGAAAGTAAGTCCGGCACAAGAGCACTGGGTTTATGCGCGACTGGCGGAAAAGGAAAAAGACTTCGCCGCTGCTGAAAGTGAATATCGCAAGATGGTGGAAGTAGGCGGGGGCGGGGGCGGCGCCGAGGCCTGGTTGAATTTGGCGTTTTTTTATCGTAATCAGAAACGCTATCCGGACATGGAGCAGGCATTCGTCAAGATGAACCAGGCTCCGATGCCGGCCCGGGAAGTGTTGTTTGAAGCAGCCAATTCTCTGTTCCGCACGGGCCGCGCATTTACGTTCGCGATTGAATTGCTGAAGCGGTATTTTGCGGATGGTCCGGTCGAAGAGGCGCCCGCGTTCAAGGCCCACTATCTGCTCGGGCAGTTATTGGAGAAGCAGGGCGACAAGGCGGGAGCGGCGAGTGAATATCGTGCTGCTCTGGCGATGGCGCGCAACTACGAACCGGCGCGAGAGTCGCTGAAACGAGTCGCTCCGTGATGGAACCGCGACTTCTCAGTGCGAACCGCAATTCCCAATCCCCTGCCCGACTTTGCTGCGGAGCACTACAATTTGGGGGTTGGGTGGTGCCGAGATGAGACTTCGACTCAACCAGTTCGTCCTGCCGCTGATGCTGCCGGTAGTCCTATCGGCGATGAGTGCCGTGGGGCACGCTGAGACAATCCCTCTGGAGCGCGCGATTCAACTTGCGTTGGCTCACAGCACGACTTCGGCAGTAGCGAAGGCCGATGTTCAGCGGGCCTTCGCCGCATTCCGCGAAGTTCGCAACTCCTATGTCCCGCAGGCAACGCTCGGTTCGGGGCTGGGATACTCGTATGGATTTCCGTTGACGCTGGAAGGCTCCGCGCCTGCCCTCATCAATGTGGTGGCGCAAAGTACGGTATTCAATCCCTCGCAATGGCAATTCCAGAAAGCCGCGAAAACGGAATGGATGGCTTCCCAGCTTCTGGACAAAGACCAACGCAACGCCGTGATTCAGGACGTCACGCTCAGTTACGCGGAGCTGGCGAAGTGGGAATCGCGGATCGCACGATTGCACGACGATCAGGCGGAAGCAGCGAAATTGGAGAAAGCGGTAAGCCAGCGTTTGCAGGAAGGCGTCGACAGCGCGGTCGATCTAAACCGGGCGAAACTGATGGCGGCGCGGGCCCGCCTGCGCATTGCGGAAGCACGCGGGTCAGCAGATGTACTGCGACAACATTTGTCGGGACTGACAGGTTTGCCGGCGGCTTCGATCGAGGTCGCGCAGGATACGATTCCGGCGCTGCCTGCGATCAGTTCTGAAGACGATCTTGCTGCGAAGGCGGTCGCATCCAGTCCGTCCATTCAGTCTGCCGATCAACATGCGATCGCGGAGGCGTTCCGGGCATCTGGCGAGCACCGCGCGCTGTTGCCTTCGGTTGATTTCGCGGCGCAGTATGCGCGCCTGTCGCGTTACAACAACTATGACGATTACTACAAGAAGTTCCAGCCAGACAACGTAACCTTCGGCCTCTCGCTACGATTCCCGTTGTTCAACGCATCACAGCGGGCACGCGCACAAGGGGCCGATGCCGAGGCTTTGAAAGCTAAGAAGCAGGCGGAGGCGACGCGCAACCAGGTTTCCGAAGAGACTTTGAAGCTGCAGCGGACAGTCGAGCAACTTGCGGCTGCGCGAGAAGTGGCGGAACTGGAGTACCAACTGGCGCAATCCGGGCTGGATGCTGCGCAGACGCGACTCGACGCGGGCACTGGCGCGCTTCGGGATGTCGTGGACGCTCGCGGACAGGCGAGCGAGCGGTATCTGCTTTTCCAGGACTCCGATTTTGAATATCAGCGGGCGCGCGTGAGCCTGCTCCGTGTGACCGGAGAGCTCGAAAAATGGGCGCTCCAGAATCCGTCGAAGTGAGTACTCCCAGCCGACCCTGATTCTCGCGGCTTAATGCGGCGCGAGGGACGTTTAACGAGTGCCAATTGGAGATTGCAAGCCGCTAAGGCATGATTATGGAAAGGGTTGCCGGGACTTCTCGTTCCCAGCCACCGGCCCGACGCGTACCTGATTGGTAGCCATAGGCGGGCGGAATCCACCTTTTGGAATGTTAGAATCAAGATTAGCCCATATGCCCCTAAAGACACTGTTTCTGAATCCGCCGTCGTTTGAAAACTTTGATGGAGGCGCAGGATCGCGCTGGCCGGCCACACGAGAAATCGAGTCCTACTGGTATCCGGTATGGCTCGCCTATCCCACCGGCATGCTCGAAGGGGCGCGCCTGCTGGACGCTCCGCCACACCACGTGACTGCGGAAGAGACGATTCGCATCTGCCGTGACTATGAGTTGCTGGTGCTGTTCACGAGCACTCCGGGATTCCCCGGCGATATCCGGCTATCGGAAGCGATCAAAGACGCGAACCCGCACATCAAGGTAGCGTTCGTGGGACCGCACGTCAGCGTCCTGCCCGAAAAGGTGTTGCAGGAGCACAAGGTCGTCGATGTCGTTTGCCGCAAGGAATTCGATCACACGATCGTCGAATACGCGAATGGCAAGCCGATGGAAGAGATTCTTGGCTTGTCATACCGCAAGAACGGCAGCGTCGTGCACAATCCCGACCGTCCGCAGATCGAAAATCTGGACGCACTCCCGCACGTCACCGACGTTTACAAGCGCGATCTGGATGTGCGCCGCTACAACGTGCCGTTCCTGCTGAATCCGTTTGTCGCACTGTATACGACGCGTGGATGCCCGGCGCAATGCACGTTCTGCTTGTGGCCGCAGACGCTTATGGGACATCCGTGGCGCAAGCGTTCGACCGATGACGTGGCGCGCGAAATGGCCAAGGCGAAGGAATACTGGCCTTACGTAAAAGAATTCTTCTTCGACGACGATACTTTCAACATTCAGAAGGCACGCACGATTGAACTGTGCGCGAAGCTGAAACCGCTGGGCTTGACGTGGTCCTGCACATCGCGGGTGACCACGGACTACGAAACTCTGAAGGCAATGAAGGACGCGGGATGCCGCCTGCTGATCGTTGGATTCGAGTCAGGTGATCCGCAGATCCTGAAGAACATCAAGAAGGGCGCAACTGTCGAGCGCGCCCGCCAGTTCACCAAGGACTGCCACAAACTCGGCCTGGTCATCCACGGCGATTTCATTCTTGGATTGCCCGGCGAAACGCGCGAGACGATCCGCACGACCATCAATTTCGCAAAAGAACTGGACGTGGAGACGATTCAGGTTTCGGTGGCGCATGCTTATCCCGGAACCGAACTGCACGAATACGCGATGAAGAATGGCTTCCTTACGCAGGAAAGCAAGATGGTCGACGATGCCGGACACCAGATGGTGCAGGTGGAATATCCGGGACTGCCGGGCGCCGAAGTGATGGAAATGGTCCACAAGTTTTACGACGAATACTATTTCCGTCCGAAGGCGGCGTACCGCATTCTGCGCAAAGCGATCTTCAGTAATTCGGAGCGCAAGCGCCTGTACAAAGAAGCGAAGTCGTTCATGAAGTTGCGTTCACAGCGCAACAAATGGGCGAAAGAGAATCACAAGGAAGAGTCTCCGGCGGTTGAACCGGCGAAGGCTTAGGTCCGGAGTCGCGACCGGCAGTGACTTTTCGAAAATACCTCGTCCTCGCAGGAGTCGCAGCTTTCAGTTCGGCTGGCGATTCCCTCTTGGCACGCGGGATGAAAGACATCGGCGGCATTTCGCTGCATCATCCTTCGAGCCTCATCCTGGCCATTCTGAATCCGTGGGTGGCTTGCGGGATCCTGCTGCTGCTGGCATTTTTCGCTTCCTACACGTCGGCTCTCTCCTGGGCGGATCTCACCTACGTACTCCCTGCAACATCGCTCGGGTATGTTCTCGTAGCGCTGGTGGGCAAATTTGCATTCCATGAAACGATCTCGCCGGCGCGCTGGCTGGGCATTGCGCTGATTACGGCGGGCGTCGGCTTTGTGGCGGCTGGGCCGTCCGTTACAACTCATAAGCATGAGAAAGTTGCCGCCGACATTGCCTCGCAGGAGGCGCAATCGTGAACGCATCCTACACGTGGGCAGCCATCGCCATGATTGTGATCGCGGCGACCGCCGGGGACGTGCTGGTCGCCCGCGCCATGAAGCAAGTTGGCGATGTCGGGGAACTATGGAAGCGCCACGGAGTGTTGAAAGTGATCGGCCGGGTGTTGTCCACTCCGACATTCTTTCTGGGATTGATCGCGATGGCAGGAGCGTTTTACAGCTTGCTGTTTGCGCTGTCCTGGGGAGATCTCAGCCTGGTCGTGCCCGCATCCGCGTCGCTCACGTTCGTAGCGAATGCATTTGCGGCGAAAATCTTCCTGCATGAGCATGTGGGAGGCCGGCGCTTGCTGGCGGCTGTGCTGGTGGCATGCGGTGTTGCGCTACTGGCGATCTAAATAAACAGGTCGAGTTCTTCCACGCGCAGGATTCGGGAATCCTGGGTTGCCCCGGTTTCAACCGCGTCGATCGTCCGATGCTGATTCGCCGGTTGCTCGATCAACGGAAGCTTCGTTCCCGCCTCCACCAACGTCACCAGGCCTCCTGCCGTGAAGTGACTTTCCGCGAGGAGTAGCGGCCGAGTTCGAATGGCTTTGAGTTCAGGCTGATGGCGAGCGGTGTGCGCAATCGCAGCGACAGCTTGTTGTCGTGCCAGCTCGCGAATTAGATCCGCCAGCATATCTTTTCCGTACGAACTGAGTAAGAGAAACTCGACACCGACCCCGCGCGGACCGCGAGGGGCTTGCACTTCCCCGATCACGCGAAGTGAAGCGGCATTCACACGCAAGAGAATTTCGGCACGCGTCCCGCTCGGTACCGGAAATACAGTTTCGATGCCGCAGCCACCCAGGCTCAGATCCAGCACCCTTCCCGGAACCGCCATTCCCTCGGACGGCAAGCTGACAATCTTCGCCGAGCCTCCGCAGCGGACGCGGGGGTTCTGGCGCCGATCGGCCATCTGCGACATTGGATTTGATGACGGCATTGTGGTGAAGAAGATCGTATGCTGGAACGCGTTTTTTTCAAATGGCCTAGCAGTGACCGGTGTGAGCTCACTGAAGTAACTGAAGAAAAGTATGGAATGTGCCGATCTTCCCCAGGTGGATTGTGTAGCGCCCGGCTCTCGTATGTGCGGGCGGGGCGCCCCCACGACAGCCGGCGGGGCGCCGGCGCTACGGTCGGGGTTCGCCTCGGACGGATGGGCTTGGAGCAGACGCGGCAAGCCGCGTCTCTACCACAAGGTTTGCTATGAAAGGCCCTCGCGGGCTTATTTGGCGGAGCGCATAAAGCCGGTTCCAGCAAGGTTCGGAACAAGAAACTTCGCGTCCTGGGAGCCGGAAACGCGGGCTACGGATTCGGCGGCCAGGTACCCGCTGCGAACGGCTCCTTCCATGGTGGCAGGCCATCCGGTCGCGACAAAATCGCCAGCCAGAAATACTCTCGGCCATGCGGTTTGCGGAGCCGGCCGATATTGGTCGACACCGGGGCGAGGCGAATAGGTTGCGTGCACTTCCTTGATCACTGTGGACTTCAGCAACTTGGCGTCACGAGCTGCAGGAAAGAATTCTCCCAATTCACGGACCGCCAGATCGACAATCTCTCCGCGCGACTTCTCGATCAGGCTTCGGGAATTGCTGACCACGAGTTCGACATAGCTGCCATTGGCGTTCTGACTTTCCCGGGCTTCAATCAGGCGAGACTTGTGAAACATCCACTGGATCGTTCGATCGAGCAACACCGCGTGATCAAGGTCGCTGATCTGGCGGTCGAACCAGAGATGAATTCCGGTTATGGGCGAGGTCGTGAAGTGGCTCAGTAGCTCAGCCAGCGGAGCGGCAACCGGAGAGTCCGGCAACATCTTGGCCAACACATCGAACGAAACGGCCAGCACCAGATAATCAAATTTCTGTTCTTGTCCGTTGACGACGACGGTCACGTCGGAAGGTTGCGCCCGGAACGATTCCACTCCGGCCCGGAACTGCACGTCTCCGCCACGGGATCGGATCACGTCGCCCGCAGCGCTATACAACTCGGTGAGCGGCACAACCGGGACACCCATGCGTCCGGCGGCAGCGGACTTCAGGAACGATTCGCGAATGACTTGTGCGGCATACGGAACGGAAACCTGATCGAGGTCTTCATTGAGGGCGCTGATCAGGATTGTCTTCCAGAAACGCTCGATCGCCTGTTCGGTTTGCCCATGGCGCTTGAGCCAGGAGAGAAATGTTTCGCCGCGGTCGGCGGGCGTAGCAGGAGCAAGCGCGGCCATGGCGCGTCCGATAGCGAACTTGTCGGCCAGGTTCAGACAATCGGCGCGCAGAAAAGACAGTCCAGCATGAAGCGGCGCGGGCAGAGCGGAAGGCCGAATCACAGAGGCGCGACCGCCCGGCTCGAGGAAAGTCAGGTTGTCATACCAGCGAATTTTGTCTTCGACTCCGGTGCGGCGATAGAGGTCGATCAGATTGGTGCAGCATCCAAGCAGAACGTGCTGGCAGTTGTCGACTACTTCGCTTGTCCCGGGGTGCTGATAGGAAGAAGCGCGGCCGCCCAAGTAGGGACGGCGCTCGAACAACGTCACGCGAAAGCCGGCAGCCGAAAGAGCGCATCCAGCGGCCAGTCCAGCCAGACCTCCGCCTGCAATGGCAACGGTCGAACCCTGATTCGGAGAGGAAGTCATCACAGCAGGCGCTTCACGTATCCTTTGCCGAGGATGGTGAGCTTTTCACGCGTTTTCAAGGCAATGCGTTCGGAGAAGACGTCGTATTGGCGCAGCGCAATCTTTTCGAGCAGCCGCCGGTAGATCGTGATGAGCACCCAGAGCGCGGGCTGGCTGTCCTCGTTCACCATGGGGATCAACTCTTCACCGGCCCGATAGCCTTCACGCGCGCGATCAGCTTCCTTCGCGAGCAAAGGGCGAATGCGGGCAGTGTCGGGAGTTGTGAAGTCGGCGGCAGACAGGCCAAATTCCGCGAGGTCTTCCTCTGGAAAGTACAGGCGGCCCATGCCGGCATCTTCTTTCACGTCGCGAATAATGTTGGTGAGCTGAAAAGCGAGGCCGCATTGCTCGGCGAGTTTCTCCGCGGCCGGATCGCGATAGCCGAAGATCCGGATGCAGACTAATCCCACGACGGACGCAACGCCATAGCAGTACTGACGCAATTCTTCGAAGGTTCGGTAGCGGGGAGCGAGGACGGCGCCCTGCCCATCGGGTAGTGGTTCCTGTTCGACGTCTACGGCCGTGCCGTAGGCGAGTTGATCGAGCAGGCCGATCGGAATCTGGTAGCGGCGCTGGGTGTCGGCTAGTGCAAGGAGCAAAGCATCGTCGGTCGGATAGCCCGCGAGAGCGCGATGGACTGAATCCAGCCACTCTGCGAGTTTGTTTCGACGCTCGTTGAAGCTGAGCGTGTTGTCGTCTGTGATGTCATCGCAGCGCCGCATGAAGACATAGACTGCGCTCAGCGAATTGCGCTTGGGGCGAGGCAGGACGGCAAAACCGTAGTAGAAATTCTTGGCCGCCGAGCGGGCAATATGCCGACATACCGAATAAGCAACGTCGAGCTGCGACGCAGTTGGCGCGAATTGCACGGGCGCATTCCCCACGGCGGTGCTCATAATACCTTCCCCAGCGCGGCGCGCAAAACGAGGGCCACCTTGCGAGTCTTGGAGATGGCAGGACGGCGGCCTAACACTGCGTAGTCCTGCCTTTCAATGGCGTTCAGGATTTCCAATCCACCGCGACTGAAGAGTTCGATGTCGAGCGCGAGGTCACGACTGATCTTCGACGGCAGCGGCAGGCCCTGGGCAAACCACTCCCGCGCGCGCCCAACTTCGAAGCGCATCATCTCGCGGAAGGTGGAGCTGTTGTGGCCATCGCGGATCTCTTCCTCGCGCACGCCAAAGCGTCGCAGATCCTCGAGCGGAAGGTAGATCCGATTCTTCAGGTAGTCGACGCTAACATCCTGCCAGAAGTTCGCGAGCTGCAGTGCCGTGCAGGTGTAATCGGATAACTGCTGGCGCTCGGGATCGCGATATCCACCGAGGTAGAGAACCAGATGTCCGACCGGATTCGCGGAGTTGCGGCAATAGCCGAGCAAGTCCTGAAACGTTGCGTAGCGGGTTACGGTCTGGTCCTGGCGAAAGGCAGTCAGGAGGTCGGCAAACTCGTGCTTCGGAATCTCGAACTTCCGGACCGTTTCAGAGAGCGCGACGAATACCGGATGGTGCGGATGGCCCTCGTAGCAGGCGTTCAGTTCGGCTTCCCATTCGTCCAGAAGTTGGAGGGAGGCGGCGGTGTCGCCTGTCTCATCGCCGAGGTCATCCGAGATCCGGCAATAGGCATACACATTGAAGAAATCCTGACGCAGGCGTGCTGGCAGGAACCAACTGGCGACCGAAAAATTTTCGTAGTGCGACCTCGCGAGGCGGCGGCAATACTCGCGCGATTCCGTGAGCGACGGGGCAACTCCCGGGATCGCGTATTCGGGCGGAAGCGTGCTCCAGGCTGTAGAAGCGGGACCGGTCGCGAGATGGGCGGTGCTGGTCATTGGCAAACACTTCGAGTGTAGTGCAGCGATCATTTACTGCGACTCGTCCTTCGTCGTTCGTAGCGAATTGCGATCTAGCGAACAGCGATGGACGATGGACGGCTTCCTAGTGTCCGGGAATGATCGCGGTCTTGATATCGCCGTTGCGATTCAGCATGTGACGAAGCACGTCATGCAGACGGGAAAGCGGGGCTTCACCCGTGATGTAGTCGGTGCCGCGGACTTTCCTCTCGACGATCAATCCAAATGCCCGGCGAACGGTTTCCGGAGTGTGATGGAACGTGGCTTTCAGAGTGATCTCGGAATAGTGCAAGCGGTTGGTGTCGAGTTGTACTTTGGTTCCCGCAGCGCAGCCTCCGAAGAAGTTGACGGTACCGCCCTTGCGCACCATCTGCACGGCCCATTCCCAGGCTTCGGGACGCCCGACTGCTTCGATCACGACATCGGAACCTCGCTTCTCTGCAGTCAGGTTTCGGACTGCTTCGATGGGATCCACGTTCGTTCCAAGCTGAACCACTTCCTGTGCGCCTTTGCGGCGAGCGAGAGACACCTGCGAATCGCGTTTGACTACGGAGATCACGTTGCAGCCAATCGCCTTGGCGACTTGCACAAACATGAGCCCGATCGGGCCGCCGCCAATGACGGTGACAGTGTCGCCAATTTCTACGCCCGTCTCATGCAGGCCGCGCAACACGCAGGCCAGCGGTTCGGTCATGGCCGCATCTTCGAAGCTGACCTTGGCGGGAACGACGAGCATGTTGGTTTCAACGATCCGGCGAGGAATGCGGATGTACTCAGCGTATGCGCCGTTATTGAAGAGCAGGTCTTCGCAGAGATTGCCCTGATGCTTGGAGCAATAGAAACAGAGACCGCAGGGAGCGGAGTTGAGGGCGACGACGCGCATGCCCTTCTTGAAGCCGCGCACTCCCGGGCCGAGATCTTCGATGGTTCCGGCGAGTTCGTGTCCAAACAGAGCTGGAGGCACGATCATGCGCGCGTGATAGCCGCGCTGATAGACCTTAAGATCGGTGCCGCAGGTGAGTGCGACCTGAACTTTCACAAGTACTTCGCCGTCGCCCACGCGCGGGATGGGTACTCGTTCGATCTTGATGTCTTCTTTGCCGTAGAGGACGGCCGCCGTCATTTTGCCAGTCACAATGAACGTCCTTTCCACGCGCTGCCCGGTTGGATCACGATTTTCATCGAATCCGGTTGCGGGTGGGCAGCCCGATGGAGCGCTTCCACACTTTCATCCAGCGGGAAGCGGTGGCTAATCAGTTGTTCCAGGTCCATTTCTCGATTCATCACAAATTGTATTGACTGCTCCTGTAACTCCACGGACGCGCTGTAGGAACCCAGCAACGTCTTTTCATCCACACAAACTGCCGCGGGATCGATGGTCGCCTCGCCGCGCACAGTCTGCGCAAACAACAAAACACGACCGCCTGGACGGGTTGCGTCCATGGCAGGCCTTATCAGGGCACTTCCCGCGACCGCCAGAATCACGGCGTCCGCGCCCCGGCCCTCGGTCAGCTCGCGGATCGTACGAACGACATCCGCTTGCGACGCGTCAATTGTCTGGTCCAACCCGAGTCTTGTAGATATTGTAAGCCTCGCCGGATACAAATCGGAAGTTATCACCCGAGCGCCTGCCCGTTTGGCCAGGACCGCCAGGATGAGCCCGATCGGGCCTTGTCCGATGACCAAGACGGTCTCGCCAGCCTCCAGCCGGAGGGTCTCGATTCCCTTCATGCAGGTGTTAACGGGCTCCACAAACGACGCCTGCTCGAAACTGACACCGTCCGGTATAGCCACAGTACCCTGTTCGACAATCCAGTCCATCACTCGCACATATTCGGCGAAACCGCCCCCCGAGGGTTCGAATCCAGCCGTGCAGCCCACGTTTTTGTACATCTCGCACTGGGCAAAAGTTTTCGCACGGCAATAGAAGCATGTACGACAGGGAATGTGATGGAACACCATCACGCGGTCACCGACGCGGAACTTCCGAACACCCTCGCCGATGCGCGCAACTACTCCTGAGGTTTCATGTCCGAAAATGCGGGGAGAGGAGTGCGAGCCGGTGGCAATCTTCTTCAGGTCGGTGCCGCAGATACCGCACGTGTGCACGCGGACGAGGATTTCGCCGTGTCCAATCTCAGGCACGGGAATTTCTTCGAGCCGTACGTCATTGACGCCGCGATAGACCGCGGCTTTCATGGTTGACGGTATCGTGTGCGTCTCGGCAACTTCCGGCGATTTGGTGAGAGTTTCGGACATTCTGATTTATGGCTTCGTGTTGGTGAAGTTCACGGCTATATCCATTTGATTCACATAAGGCCGGTCGGGGATCAACCGTTTGACATCTTTCACCTGGACAACGCAATAGAACTGTTCGACCTTGAACACGCGTCGGGACTGCAGAACAGTCTTCGCATAAGGCTTGGCATCAATCCACCAGAGCTGTTGCGAGTCGCGGGAAACGTCGGGAGATGCCGGCAGGACACTGTCATATATCCTATGATGCGCATCCGCCAGCCGAACGAACCATCCCAGAATCTTGGTGTCGCCAACCGGGATGTCGGGAATAAAACGCAGGATGTAACGAGGCCGGCCAAACGAGTCCAGAATTTTGAACTCCTGCTTAGGCTTTTCAGCAGTGAGGGTGACATCTAACGTCAGTTCTGTAATCTTGGTGGGGCCTTTTTTGAACGCTTCAGAGTAAACGGTCTTCACCGAGTCTTCAGCGGCGGCCACGGATGAGGCAGTCAAGAGGACAACGAGTATCCAACGAAGCACATTCCTCCTTTTAAAGCATTTCCTTCATTTCAAACCCGACTCAGATACTGATCGAGTGCTACGCACAATGATCGACTTGCTCGGGCGCTGTTTCTACCGAGAGCGATCACTGGCCACCATAGTGAAGGCCGCACTGCTACGTACATCACGAACGGCCTCACGGAAAAGGTGCCGTCCAATTTCATAAACTTTTCCAGGGGCGGCATGTTGAAACCCGCCTCGTCGGATACGACTTTCAGCGCGCCAAATCGAACGCCGCGACGTTCCGCGCCCTGCGCTACCGCTGCCGCTTCCATGTCTACTGCCGCCGCGGAGTACGCTGTGCGCAACTTTTCTTTTTGCTCGCGTCCAGCGACCGCACTGTAACTCACCAATATGCCTTGGCCCGATCCGGTATCCGTTCGGACGCCGTCGGATGCGTTCACCACCGTGCGCGGCTCGAAAATGTCACTCACCGTTAGCGCCGGATCCAGTCCGCCGACAAAGCCCGTCGACACAATCTGCGTGGGACGAAACTCTTGAATGATGGCCTCGGTAGCGCGGCGAGCTGCATCCGCGCCGATTCCACCGCAGATCAAAGCTGCATTTCCATTTTCAAAGAGCCGGTACTGCCTGCCACCATGTTCGATCGTCCGGACCTGCCACTTTCGGATCAGCGGCGCTACTTCCCGTTCAAGCGCAGCGACGATCGCGATTCTAGGCATATCCGTTGTTACGAAACCATTCCACTGAGCGTTGTAACGCTCCATCCACTGGCGACGAACGCCAGCCTAATTCGCGCTCGGCCTTCGCCGAGGTGATGAACATCTTCTTGCGCCCCATGCGAACCGCGTCGATGGTCGCCCGCGGCTCCTTGCCGAGTATGCGTCCAGTCACGGTCTCGTCGACGACTCCCGCAGCGAGCGCAAAAAAATACGGTAACTTCACCTTGGGCGATGGTAGTCCTGTGATCGCGGCGAGTCGATCAAGAATCTGTTTCAAGGTTAGGTTCTCGCCACCCAGGATGTAGCGCTCTCCCGCTCTTCCCTTTTCCAACGCCTGGATGTGACCGCGAGCGCACTCGGTGGCATCGACCATATTCAAGCCGGTATCCACGTAAGCCGGAAACTTTTTCTTAAGGAAGTCGACAACAATTCGTCCGGTCGGAGTCGGCTTAAGGTCGCGTTCACCAATCGGCGTCGTGGGATTGACGACCACGACATCGACTCCAGCCCGCGCCGCTTCGAACGCCACTTGTTCCGCCATAAACTTGGAACGCTTATAAGGTCCAATCATTTCAGCCAGAGATACTGGACTGTCTTCACTCGCCACCGTGCCGTTGGAACTGAATCCCATGGTTGCGACGCTCGACGTGTAAACGATACGCCGCACGCTTTGCTTCCGGGCGGCTTCGATCAGGCCACGCGTTCCTTCTACATTCGAGCGGTACATCTGCTCTGGATCCTTCACCCAGAGCCGGTAGTCCGCAGCAACATGAAAGAGCGCGTCGCAGCCGGCGAGAGCTTTTTCAAAGGTCGCGATGTCCCTGAGATCACCGACCACTCGCTCGGCGTTCAAGTCCGCGACGTTGCGCAGATCGCTCGAAGGCCGAACCAGCAGTCGCAAACTCGCTCCCTGCTTTTGCAGGACGCGAGCGACGTGACTGCCTAGAAAGCCTGTAGCGCCAGTGACGAAAGCAAGCAAAATCAGTTCTCAGTTCTCAGTTCCCGGTTCTCAGTCTCAAACCTCTCGTAGTCACCTTTGCGGATCTCTTCACCGGTCATGTACGTAAGCGTCATGCACTGAGAACCGGGAACTGAGAGGTACTCCTAGCTGCTGCTCTTCATCACCTTGGCATAGGTGGTCAAGGCGATCAGCGGGAAGTACTGGCGATACAGGTGATACGCCAGATAGAACACCCGAGGGAATCCCGTTCCGGTGTAAAGAGGTTCATCCCACGAACCGTCCACCTTTTGGGTACGCAGCAGATACGCAACACCGCGCGCGACCGAATCGCTGCGCGTATCGCCTGCGGACAGAAGACCCATGATCGCCCATGCTGTTTGGGAAGCAGTGCTCTCTCCCGTACCTCGCAGGCTTGGATCGTCATACGATCCCACGGATTCGCCCCAGCCGCCGTCGGAATTCTGCACCATGCGCAACCACTCGGCGGCCTGCTGGACCATCGGTTCGTGATTGTCGATGGCCATCGCTTCGAGTCCGCGCAAGACCAGCGCGGTACCGTAGATGTAGTTGACGCCCCAGCGTCCGAACCAACTGCCATCGGGTTCCTGCTCGGCACGAATAAACTTCAGCGCCTTCATCACCGCAGGATGATTCTTGTCGTACCCGTAAGTTGCGAGACACTCGAGCATGCGTCCGGTGATGTCGACGGTCGCCGGATCCAGCATGGCGTTATGATCCGCGAACGGCACGTATTGGAACACCATGCGGTCGTTGTCTTTGTCGAACGACGCCCATCCGCCATTCTTGCATTGCATGGAGAGCATCCAGTCAATGGCGCGCTGCACGGACTCGAGCTGATAGCGTCCATTGGGATGCTCGACGCGGCTCAGGCCGAGGCACACCATCGCGGTGTCATCCACATCGGGATAGAACTCGTTGTTAAATTCGAAATACCATCCGCCGGGCTGACCCTGCGGATTCTTGATCTTCCAGTCGCCGACGGTGCGCACCTGTTTCTGCAGGATCCAGTCGGCGCATTTCACCATTCGTGGATCGGTCGTCGGCACGCCCGCTTCGCCGAGCGCGAACAGGGCATACGCCGTGTCCCACACCGGGGACATGCAGGGCTGCATGCGGAACGTGTCTTCTTCTTCAATGCCAAGTTTTTCAAATTCGTCGGATGCGCGAATGACTTGGGGGTCGTCGACCGAATAACCGAGACAACGCAGCGCGATGATCGAATTCATGATCGAGGGATAAATCGCGCCCAGACCGTCGCTCTTCTCGAAATGTTCGACCATCCACTTTTCCGCCTTGCGGAGGGCAATCGTTCGCAGCGGACGAATGTGCACTCGTTCGGCCCAATGGGTAAGACGATCGAGCACGAGAAAGAAGTTCCGCCAGGAGAAGCGTTTCTTGTCCCACCGGAGATGCATCCGAGACTTGTCGCGACCGCCGACAAATAATTCTTCGACGCCCATGTCATCGGGGATCTTCTTGAACGGCTTCTTCGCATAGCAGATCGAAAGCGGCACCAGGATGGCGCGCGACCACGAAGAAATTTCGTAAATATTGAACCAGAACCAGTTCGGAAAGAGCACGATCTCGGGCGGGATCGCGGGAACCGCATCGTAGTCGTACTGCCCGAAGAAGCAGAGGTAGATTTTGGTGAAGGTGTTGACCTCGGTCACTCCACCCATTTCCAGGATTCTCTTGCGCGCGCTTGCGAGAGCGGGATGATCCGCCTTGAAGCCGGCGAGTTTCAGTCCGAAGTAGGCCTTGACGGAGGCAGAGATGTTCGACGGGCCTCCCGCATAAATACCCCAGCCGCCGTCGGCATTCTGATGATTGAGGATGTGGCGAGCGGCCTTATCGAAGCGCTGCTGATTTCCCGTACCGAAGAGGGTGTGAAGCAGGATGTAGTCGGATTCAAGGGTGGTGTCAGCTTCCAACTCGCCGCACCAGTAGCCTTCTTCGTGCTGTTGAGAAAAAAGGAATTTGCGCGCGCCGTCGATTCCAACTGCGACCCGGCTCATCAGGTCGTCGATCTTGCCGAATCGCATCTGCGGCGCAGAGGCCGGACTCGAGGGGGAGTAATCGTCCATTAGGACTCCACAGCGACGCTCGCGGGCGCCGCAGCAATGGCTTCCACGATTTCCGGCGGCAGTCCAAAGCGGACATTCTCCGGCATGATCTCCAACTCCTGAATATTGTTAAAACCCTGGGTTCCCAGGAAAGTTACGACTTGCTCCACCAAATGTTCCGGAGCCGAAGCTCCGGCTGTCAACGCAACTGTCTTCACGCCAGTCAACCACTCCGGACGGATATCGCGGTCATTGTCGATTAGATGCGCGTCCGTGCGCAAAGCGCGCGCCACTTCCACCAGGCGCTTGGAATTCGAACTGTTGTCGGAGCCAACGACGAGCAACAAGTCGGCGTCAGAGGCAACATGCTTTACTGCGACCTGGCGATTTTCGGTGGCGTAGCAGATGTCCTGCGCTGCCGGCCCTTTGATGTTGGGGAATTTCTTGCGGAGGGCAGCGATGATGTCGCGAGTCTCGTCGAGGCTGAGCGTGGTCTGAGTGAGATAGGCGACGCGGTTGGGATCCGGCACAGTGACGGAGTCCACTTCGCTGGGCGACCCGACGACTTGTGTCACCGTAGGCGCCTCGCCGAGTGTTCCGATCACTTCGTCGTGATCGCGATGGCCGATGAGGATAAGCGAATATCCCTCGCGCGCGAACTTGACCGCTTCCACGTGCACCTTTGTGACCAAGGGACAAGTTGCATCAATCACGCGCAGCTTGCGGAGCTTGCTCTTCTGCCGCACTTCCGGGGAAACTCCGTGCGCGCTGTAGATGACGCGCTCGCCTTCAGGGACCTGGCTGACACTGTCCACAAAAATGGCGCCCTTCTGCTGGAGTTCTTCCACGACAAACCGGTTGTGGACGATCTCCTTGCGGACATAGATGGGCGGACCAAAAGCTTCCAGAGCGATCCGGACGATGTCGATTGCGCGGACGACTCCTGCGCAAAATCCACGCGGCTTCAACAGCAATAAAGTCTTACTTTCGGCCAATGCAATTCCCCCACTGATATCAGGTTACACGTTTCCTTGTGACGATTGTTTCTAGGGTATCGAAAACGGCACTCCCAGTCAATGTAAGCCTTTGATAGGGCGGGGATTAGCAGCGAATGGGGACTGGGAGTAGCGAACGGTACTGGCCTACCAGAGGCGGCGGACTCCATAGTGATCGAAGACTACTTCGTTGCTGACAAGAACCAGGTCTTCGGTCTAGCAAATGTGGGCTAGCTAAGGCAAGAGTTGGGTCCGTGGGATCTGATTTTGAGGCGGGATGAGCCCCGAAAGTCTCACCCGTTGGCCTTGATCATTTGCTCGGCATGTTTCCGTGACGTTTCCGTGAGCTTGGCGCCGGAGAGCATCCGCGCCACTTCTTCGGTGCGCTGTTCGCCCGTGATCAGGCGGACTGAGGTCTTGGTTCGGCCGGAGGTTTCACGTTTTTCGATCAGATAGTGCTGGTCAGCGAAAGTGGCGATTTGCGGTAAATGGGTAACGCAGAGGACCTGATTGCCCTTGGACAACGCTTTCAGTTTCTTGCCGACGGCTTCCGCGGCACGGCCGCCGATGCCGGTATCGATTTCGTCGAAGACCAAGGTGCGTTGAGCGGCTGCGGACTTCTTCTTCCCTGCCGGATTGGCTCCCGCCTCTACACTCGCTTTCAGCGCCAGCATAACGCGAGATAATTCTCCGCCTGATGCGATTTCTTCCATCGGCCGCATGGGCTCGCCGGTGTTGGTGGCAATGCGGTATTCCACCTGGTTAATGCCGGACGGCGTCCAGTGGTCCTCGCTGTCCTGCTCCTCGACGGCGATTCGAAAGCTTGCGCGCATGGCGAGGTCGTTGATCTCGGCTTCGACCAACTTTTCCAATTTGCGGCCGGCCTCGGCGCGTTTGCGGGACACGGCACGAGCCGCCTTTCGATACTCCTCTGCCGCTACTGCTTGTTTAGCGCGCAGTTCGCGTAGGACTTCATCTTTGTTTTCCATCTCGTCCAGTTTGCGGCGGACGTCTTCCCCGAATGCAATGACCTCTTCCAAAGTTGGTCCGTACTTGCGTTTGAGGCGATCGATTTGCGCCAGGCGATCTTCGAGTTCGGCCAAGCGCTCAGGAGATGCCTGAATGCCACCCGCATAGTCACGCAGGGTTGCGCCGACGTCTTCCACGGAGATGCGTGCGGATTCCAAGGCTGCGAATGCTTCCTGAAATTTCGGTTCGTAGCGGGCCAGTTCTTCTACCTGTTTCTGCGCGGCGCGCAGGCTCGACGACGTGGAGGCATTCCCTTCATAGAGCAGGTCGAACGCATTGATGGCAGCGCCGTAGATCTTTTCGGAGTTGGCCAGGACCCGCTTTTCGGTTTCGAGGCGTTCATCTTCGCCGGGCTGCAGGCGGGCCTCGTCGATCTCGCGGGATTGGAAGGTCCACAAATCCAGCAGGCGCATTCGATCCTGCTCGTCGCGTTCCAGGTCGGCGATGCGGCTGCGGATCTGCTTCCAGTTAGCAAACGGAGCTGCTACCGCGTGGGGCTCGACGTTGGCGTAGGCGTCCAGCAAGGACTGCCGCGCGGCCGCGTCGGAATGAGCAATCGATTCGTTCTGGGCGTGGATAATCGCCAGGTGGGGCGCGATCTGCTTCAGGACCGACACGGTGGCGGGCTGATTGTTGATGAAGACGCGGCCCTTGCCTCCGGAAGCAATCTCGCGGCGCAGGATGAGCGAGGCGTCTTCGGCATCCAGACCGTTACTTTCGAGGATCTCCTCGATCGCGGCCAGGGCCGCACCTTCACTCTCGAAAACGGCAGAAACAACCGCACGGTCTGCGCCGGTGCGGATCACTTCGGACGAAGCCTTGTCGCCCAGGAGCAAACCGAGCGCGTCGATCAGGATGGACTTGCCGGCACCGGTTTCGCCGGTCAGGAGGTTCAAACCGGCGGCGAACTCGACGACTGCGTTGTCGATCACCGCGTAATTTTCGAGTCGCAGTTCGCTGAGCACAGAATTATCGAAAGTCCGAAATCAGGCGCAGCATAGCACACACAGGGGATCCACGCCCGTACATCAACGGGTACAGGATGGCGGAAAACTGCCCTTCTGAGTTTGCCTTCGGAGCGGGCATTCCGGATCATGAATCCGGCCATGCAATTCTTCCCCCGAGTGGCATTGTTATTGTTTTTGTCGGCGTTACCACTGGTCTCAGCCAGTGCGCAGAAACTCGAATGCAAGCCATGCAGTAACCACTTCGGAAAAGTTCAGATCGGCAATTCAAGCCAGCGTTCCATCCAACTAAGTAATGTCGGCAAGCGTTCGTTGAAAATCATCGCGATATCGATCAAAGGCAAGGGCTTTAGTCTGGGAAAGTTCCCGGTGCCAATGAATCTGGGCGCGGGAAGGTCGATCAGTCTTCCCGCAACATTCAAGCCCAAGGTAGTGGGGAAGAGTACCGGTACGATCACGCTCTCCACAAACGGTACGAACGCAAAGCTCTTGATCGATCTGTCGGGCGTGGGGTTTACGCAGAGCCAGGCTCATTTGTCGGTGACCCCGACCAGCCTCGACTTCGGCAATGTCAACGTGGGTTCGAGTGCTTCGCTTTCGCTGACGCTGAGTGCCACGGGTGCAACCGTAACGGTGTCTGCGATCCAGTCGGATAATTCGGAGTTCACTTTGCCCGGGCTCAACCTGCCGCTCACCGTTGCGGTCGGGCAGAACGTGCCGGTGACGGTCAAGTTCAAGCCCAGCATCGGGGGCACATCATCGGGAACGTTGACCATTGCCAGCAACGCTGACAATTCACCTGTCACGGTTTCGGTCACGGGGAGCGGCATTACGGGAGGGTCCCATAGCGCGGACCTGACATGGAACGCGAGCAATGATCCGGTGATCGGATACAACGTGTATCGAGGCGGCACCAAGGGCGGCCCGTACTCGCAAATCAACGGCGTGCTGGACTCTTCGCTCGACTATACGGACAGCACTGTGAAGGGTGGCGCGACCTACTATTACGTGGTCAAGGCCGTCGCTTCGGACGATGTGGAAAGCGCGCCGTCCAATGAAGTGAAAGTTTCTATTCCTAGTCCGTAGGGAAGATCGTCGTGGGTCGTTCGTCCTTCGTCGTTCGCTGCTGGTCATTGGCACTCCTCTCTATGTCCTTTGCTAACTGTGATGCATCGAAGACTTTCAGCTAGCGATTAACGACGAACGACGCCCGCCCGACGACCATCCCAGCATTGACCGATGCGGTACCCCGCTCATCTGCTTGTCAACGCTGTTCTATAATCGACGGAAGGACTCTCCAACCTCATGCATTTTTCTCCTGTCCTTGCATTTTTTGCCGGCGGCGAAATCGTCGATCTCGTTCTGCAGACTGGCGCGGTCGCTAAAGTCGTTCTCCTGATGTTGATTGCCTTCAGCGTGCTTTCCTGGGCAGTGATCCTTTCCAAGTGGCGCCTGATCAGCCGTGCGCGCATGCAGGGTGGGCGCTTCGTGCGTTCGTTTCGAAAAGCGCAGCGCATGCAAGATGTCGCTTCGGTCGTGGACCAGTTTCGCCCGAGTCCGCTGGTTGATGTCTTCGAAGGCGCGGTCGTGGAGTTCAAGCGCCAGATGGGAACCACCGGCGCGATTCATAATCTTCCCGCGATTCAGCGCTCGATGCAGATTGCCTCGTCGGAAGGAATCACGCGGCTGGAACGAAATCTCCCGTGGCTCGCAATTACGGGTGCGGTGACTCCGTTCATTGGGCTGTTTGGAACAGTCTGGGGAATCATTGACGCTTTTCACGGCCTGGGTACAGCTGGTGCGGCTACGTTGCGCGCAGTGGCTCCGGGAATTTCTGAAGCGTTGATCACGACCGCCGCAGGTCTCGCAGCTGCGATTCCGGCGGTGATTGCGTACAACCTGCTCATCGGATCAATTCGCGAGCTGGCGGCACGCAACGACGACTTCTCGCTGGAGATGCTGAACCTGGTCGAGCGCCAGACGCCGCAACCCGCGGAGGCGCGTCGCTAATGGCGTTTACCAATGCCAACGGACGAACGCAGACCGCGCTCGCGGATATCAACATCACCCCGCTGGTCGATGTCGTACTCGTCCTGTTGATTATCTTCATGGTGACTGCGCCGGTGCTGCAGTCGGGCATTGAAGTCGCGGTTCCGCATACGCGAACAGTGAAAGAGATCACGGAAGAACGCCTCGTGATCAGCATCGATAAATCGCAGCGCGTTTATTTCGGCAACGATCCCATCAACATCAACCAGATCGCAGCTGCGCTGAAGAAGAGAGTGCGCGATCCGCAGCATCAGGCGATTTATCTGCGATCGGACGAAGCCGTGCCTTTTGGTGCCTTCGCGACCGTGATGGACGCGGTGAAATCTGCCGGTATCGGCAATGTAAGTATTGTGACGCAACCCATCGACTCCCATGGCGGCAAGCACTGACATCTATAGCGAACGCAGCCAACTGACGCGGCCCATGGCCTGGTCGGCGGGACTGCATCTCGCGTTCGTCACGTTCATTGTTCTCTACACCACGTTCGTCCACGGATTCCGCGGCGAAGGCTGGGGAGCGGGCGGCGGTGGAGATGCGATGGGCGCGACACTCGTCAGTTCCGTTCCCTTGCCCGCGAGCGAAGTACAAACAACAAATGTGCTGGCAACGGAATCCAAGGGTCTGTCGAAGTCGGAACCAAAGGCGCAGGAGCAGACTCCACCGGAAGCGGTTGCGATCCCGGACAAGAACACCAAGATCAAGCCGAAACCGGTCACCAGCGCCGCAAAGAAGAAACCCGAACCGGAGCCTGAGGATTCGAATCAGATTCCCTACGGTGAAGGCGGCCCAGTGAGCGGGCCGTACAGCATGTTCAACGCTGGTGGAGCGAAGGGTGCATTCGGCTTTACCGGAGGTAGCGGAGATTTCGGCAACCGGTTCTCGTGGTATGTGCAGGCGGTGCAGCGCAAAGTATCGGAGAACTGGCTGAAGTATGAGATCGATCCCAGCATCACCGAAGCGAAGCGCTTCTATCTGACCTTCGACATCGCGCGAGACGGCACGCCCGGGAATGTGAGTATTGAGCAGTCCAGCGGTGTGCCGGTCGTTGACCAATCGGCCGTCCGGGCGATTCAACGCATTGATACTTTCGGACCGTTGCCGCCCGAGTATTCGGGAAATAAAGTTTCGGTAGAGTTCTGGTTTGATTACAAGAGATAGCGATTAGCTTCTAGCTCCTGGCTTCTAGCTCAAGAATCGCTCTTTGCATCAGCTACTCGCCGCGAAGCGGAGCAAGAATGCAGCCCACGGCGCAAGCCGTGGGTGGGCTCCCAAGAAATCTAGAAGCCCCAAAGGGGCGAAAGAAACACAGGAGAATAAATTGAGGAAATTTGCTCAGCACAATGGCCGGTTCCCTTTCGTCGCGATCGCGATGCTGCTTCTCTTCGCGGCGAGCGCCTTTGCACAAGATTGGATCAAGACCGGCACTGGCCTGGGCGTGGAGAAGGTTCGGCTGGCGGCATCCGACTTCAAGCCTGCTACGCAGGATCCCAAGAACACCGACCTGCTGAAGACGTTCAACGACACTCTGTTCAGCGATCTCGATAATGCGGGCATCTTCGACCTGGTCTCGAAGAGCTTCTACCCGGTATCCGTCCCGGGACAACCGACCGAACTCAATGCGAGGGATTGGGGTTCTCCTCCACCGAATGCGTCGATGCTGGCGTTCGGCAACCTGGGCGTGACGTCGGACAAGGTTCAGGTTCAGGGCTGGCTCTATGACGTTAAGAGCACTTCAACTTCTCCGCAGGTACTGGGCAAGCAGTACAACGACAATGCGACAACGGATGCCGTCCGCGTCATCGCGCACAAGTTTGCGGATGAAATCATCTTCCGATTGGGTGGGGGAATCGCGGGTATCGCCGAAAGCAAGATCTATTTCGTGAGCAGCCGCGGCGGTAGTAAAGAAATCTGGGTGATGGACTACGACGGCGCCAACCAGCACGCGGTCACGCATCTTGGATCGATCTCGCTTTCTCCACGGATCGCGCCGGACGGATCGCGCCTCGCCTTCAGTTCGGTGCTCAAAAGCGGCTGGGAAATCATGATGTATTCGCTGGAACTGAACCGGATGGTGAGTTTCACGCGGTTTGGTGGAATGAACCTCTCGCCATCATGGTCGCCGGACGGCAGCAAACTGGCGCTATCCTCTTCGCGCAACGGCTATCCCAATATTTTCGTGGTGGACGCGGCGGGCGGAAATTCGAAGCGCCTTACATCCGGCCAGGGACCTGACGTTTCGCCAACGTGGAATCGTAAGACTGGGGCACAGATCGCATTTGTCAGCGGGCGCACGGGATTGCCGCAGATTTACACCATGGAAGCGGATGGCACCAATGTGCAGCGTCTCACTGACCAGGGGTATGCGGTATCGCCAAACTGGGCGCCTAACGGGCAGTTCCTGACGTTTTCATGGATGCGCAAATACGGTCCTGGCGAACCGGGATCGAACGATCTCTACTTGATGGATATCGCCAGTAAACAGTGGGTGCAGCTCACCCACGATGCAGGCCGTAACGATTCTCCGTGCTGGTCTCCGGATGGCAGGCACATCGTTTTCCAGTCGCATCGCACCGGCACCGATCAGATTTTTTCCATGCTGGCCGACGGCACGAATGTGAAGCAGTTGACGTTCAGCGGCAACAACTCGCAGCCCAACTGGAGTTGGAAGTAGGGGAACCTGTTTAGCAACGGGGCTTCTGTTGCGGTGATCGTTGCACCCCGCAGAGCACGAGCATAGAATTTTATTAACGAGGTGAAGCACTCGATGAGACGATTTTTGACGCTGGTATTCATGCTGAGCATCATTCTTTTCGTGGGCGCCTGCAAAAAGAAAGTTGCGCCACCACCGCCGCCACCCCCTCCCGCACCGGCTGCACCGACGGCTTCCCTGTCGGCGAATCCGAATACGATCGACAAGGGCCAGTCGACCACGCTGACATGGCAGACCACGAACGCCACCGAGGTCAGCATTGACGGGATCGGTCCAGTCGAGACAAGCGGCTCCAAATCAGTCACACCCGCCGACTCCACAACTTATCGCCTGAGCGCAAAAGGCACCGGCGGAACGCAAGACGCGACCGCTCGGGTTACTGTGAACGCACCTCCGCCTCCGCCACCACCCCCTCCATCTCTGACCGAACAACAACTGTTCGCGCAGAGCGTGAAGGATATTTACTTCGAGTACGACAAGGCGGACATTCGCGCGGATCAACAGGCAGCTTTGCAGGCGGACGCGCAGTTCCTGCAACAGCATCCGAATATCCACATCACGATTGAAGGACACTGCGACGAGCGCGGTTCGACGGAATACAACCTCGCGCTGGGAACAAATCGTGCGGACGCAGTCAAGAACGCGCTCGTGCAAGGTGGAGTGGGCGGCGATCGCATCAAGACGATCAGCTACGGCAAGGAAAAGCCGTTCTGCACTGAATCGAACGATTCCTGCTGGCAGCAAAATCGCCGCGGGCACTTCGTTTACGAACAGTAACAAACGTGGCAAGTTGCTGGCGCTACTCTCACGGGGCGGCTACGGCCGCCCTTATTTCTAAGCCCAACCAACTAGCCGTCGCCGGAGGGTTTTACATCCAATAGGTTGACTATGAAATCAAATCGCATCTTCCCTGTCCTCGTCCTGATTCTTACCCTTGCCTATACGCCGGCGTATGGCGCCAGCAAAGAAATCATCCAACTGCAGACGCAAGTCGATCAACTGCAGCAGCAGATGACGCAGATGACGCAGTCCTTCAATGAGCGCATGGGCGTGATGAAGAACCTGGTCGAGCAGAATACTGACGTCGCTAACAAGGTGAATGTCAGCTTGAAGGATCTGCAGGCGCTGATCACCAAGCAGCAGCAGGATCGCGGCGCGCAAGTGGACCAGATCTCAGGCCAGGTACAGGCACTGAACGACACCATGGACGAAATCAAAGTCCGGCTGGCGAAGGTGAGCAAGCAACTGGAAGATATGCAGTCGGCACAGCAGTCGCTCGCGGCCAACCAGGCGCAGCAGCAACAACAGGCGCAAGCGATGGCAGCGGCCCCGCCGCCGGACGTCCTCTACAACAATGCCTTGCGCGACTACAACGGTGGCAAGGCGGATCTGGCTTCGCAGGAATTGAACGACTACATCAAGTTCTATCCCAATACCGATCTGGCGGGGAATGCTTACTTTTACCTGGCGGAAATGCAGTACCGCGCGGGGAATTTTCCGAAAGCGATTGAACAATACGATCTGGTCCTGCAGAACTTTCCCAGTGGAAACAAGGCGGCCGCCGCGCAACTGAAGAAGGGCTTTGCCCTGCTGGAATCGGGCAAAGAGGACGAAGGGACGCAGGAACTGCGTCATGTGATCCAGCGTTATCCGAAGACGAACGAAGCGACGCAGGCACGGGAACGGCTGCGCAAAGCGGGCGGGACGCCAAAGTCCCGCTGAGAATTTCTCTCACCGACCAGCGACTATCGTGGTGACCCACGGATATCCCTACGCAAATGAAGGGCTGTTGCGCCTCTGGCGCTAAAGTTCCGGCCCGAAATTACCGATAGGGCAAGCGGAGATATGCCGGGCTGGTTGCGTACGAGTCTCGCCTGCCTTTTGATGTGTTGGCACGAACCATCAAAACTTCAAGGGTCCTGCGAATGAGCAGCGGGTACTTCCCCGTCTTCCGTCCACTGCCGGCAGCAGGATACCGACCCAGGAGAACGCACGGTTGATTTCCCTGAAGAAGTATCTGGAGATGGACGCCACCGAACGCCTCGCCGAAAAACCGGAAGGCGGCGAACTGCTTCCAGCGGTCATGGAGCTATATTGTTCTGCCTTGCGCTCGATGGGAAAGAGTGCGGTGAAAGCTTGCCCTGTGGTGGGCGCCGAACTGCAGGTTTCTCTCGAGAAAATAGAGCAGCAACTGACCAGTGAGCCAACGGCCGACAGTGTTAAGAAGACGGAAAAGCAAGTCACCGACAAATTGGAGCAATGGGGCACGGGCACTGCGAAACATTTCCAGGCCAAATCCGACGAAGTCAAAGAACTCCTGATCGTTCTGGCTAAGACGGCGGAGTCCGTGGGCGAACGCGATCAACGCTACACGGCCCAGTTCAGCGACCTGACGACGAGACTCAGAGCGATTGCCAACCTCGACGATCTCACGCAAATCCGGTCGTCCCTGATGCAGCGCGCGACCGAATTGAAAAGCTGTGTCGATCAGATGGCGCGGGACAGTGAGGATTCGGTGACGCAACTCCGGGCTGAGGTTACGAACTATCAGACCAAACTCAAAGCGGTCGAACACCTCGCATTGAAGGACACGCTGACCAGCGTTGCCAACCGGCGCAGCATTGAGGCGCGCATGGAATGGCTGATCATGCAGAACGAGATTTTCTGTGTCGTAATGCTCGACCTGAACGGATTCAAACAGATCAACGACTCGCATGGACACGCCGCCGGCGACGATCTACTCGTGCAGTTTGCCAAGGAACTGGAATCGAATATCCGCGCCAACGATCTGGTCGGCCGCTGGGGTGGAGACGAGTTTATCGTGGTGCTGGCCTGCAATTTGGCCGGCGCCAAGTCTCATCTGGAAAGAATTCAGAAGTGGGTCTGTGGCAAGTACACCATTCAAACCGGACAAGGAAAAGAAACACGGGACGTGCAGGTCTCGGCATCGGTTGGCCTGGCGCAATGGCGTCCCGGAACCAGCATGCAGGACGTGCTGAAGGAAGCCGACGCAGCCATGTACAAGGACAAGCAAGCGAATCGTAAGGGAAAATCGTAGCGTCGTCTGCCAGGATTCCGATCACCCAATCGAGGCTACCCGCCTTCCAAACAGCCCCGGCAGAAGAAATATTGCATCTTGGGGAGACTTCCACGAGTCCTTCGTGAGAGAGTCATTGCAGTCTACAAACAGATCTCTGGGGCCGGATCCAAACAATCGCGCAGCGTAAACCAACTCAATCCAGTTGAGGAGGTGGATTGTCATGAGAACAATATTGCTGTTGTTGTTCCTCGCCGTCATCGTCGGCCCAAGACTTGCCAGCGCCGCTGGCAAAATTCCGTCCCTGAAGGCAGAGCGCTGGGTGAATTCGCCTCCCCTCACCGCGGAAAATCTGCGCGGCAAAGTGGTTCTGATCGACATCTGGGAATACACGTGCGTGAACTGGATCCGGACCGCGCCTTACGTGAAGGCGTGGAACCGCGATTATGCCAAGTCCGGCCTGGTCGTGATTGGCGTGCATGCACCCGAGTTCGAGTTCGGCAAGCATGCTGAGAATATCGATCGTGGGATTCTCGATCATGGGCTCACTTATCCGATTGCCATTGATAATGATTTTTCCATCTGGCGATCTTTGGACAACAACGCCTGGCCAGCGAAGTACCTCTTCGACGCGCAGGGGAAGCTGGTAAAGCGGTGGTTGGGAGAAGGAAGCTATCAGGAGATCGAGAAAGAGATCCGGCGACTCTTGCTTGCCGCAAACCCTGGGATCGAACTGCCCCCGCTCAGTCCAGAAGCGACGGCGTTTGCGAAGGCTGGTGAGCCGTCTTATGCCGGAATCACCGAAGAAACCTATATTGGCAATGACCGGCGCGAGCCCGGAACGGTGAGCACCGAAGGCGATTGGCGGAGCGCAGGCCAATATGTCGAACTCCGGAAGGGCACCGGGAAAATCGTGCTTCCCTTCGCCGCCGGTGAGGTAAACCTGGTCATGCAACCGGGAACGTCAGGAAAGTCCGAGGTGACGGTTTTGCTCGACGGAAACCCAGTCGGCGAATCGCGCGGGGCCGACGTTGGGCCTGATGGAGTGGCGCGATTCGATCGTGCAGGAATGGTCCGACTGGTTGCAAGAGCGCCCCGGGCAAGGCACGTCCTCACTCTGGTCGCTAGTGATCCCGGTGTGCGGGCCTATGTGTTCACCTTCGGCCCCTGAGGATAGTGAGTAAAGCACGCACGCCGGTTGCTGTCAGCGTTGCCGCTCCCGAAGCTGGGTAGAGGAAGCGGCGCAGCAATCCTGATTCATAGTTGTTGGTCACAACACCTGTTCTGAACGAGGGAAACAAGTGTCATTTGAAATCGATCATGATCGCCGAAAGTTTTTGCAGAAGTCAGCTATCGCCCTGGCTGCGGCCGAATTCGCCGCCCTCAGCTCTGCGATCGCCCAACCCGCCGCCGTACCTCAAAACGATGTGGGACGGATGAAGCCAGGCGCGAACGCCTCATTTGGCCCGTTGAAGCAAGTGGATGCAGGCCTTCTTAACGTCGGATACGCCGAAGCTGGCCCCGCGAATGGTCGTGCGGTAGTCCTGCTGCATGGTTGGCCCTACGATATTCACAGCTTTCTCGACGTTGTGCCGTTGTTGGTCTCCGCGGGTTATCGCGTGATTGTTCCCTACCTGCGGGGCTACGGCACAACTCGCTTTCTTGCCAGCGAGACTTTCCGAAACGGCCAGCCAGCAGCGCTCGCCGTTGATGTTATTGAGTTGATGGACGCTCTCAAGATACGGGCGGCAATATTCGGCGGCTTCGACTGGGGCGCTCGGACTGCAGCTATCGTGGGTGCGCTCTGGCCTGAACGGTGCAAAGCACTGGTCTGCGTCAGCGGCTATTTAATTGGCAACCAGGAAGCCGGCAAGGTGCCGTTACCTCCGAAGGCCGAGTTCCAATGGTGGTATCAATACTATTTCGCCTCGGAACGCGGACGGGCTGGATATGAAAAGTACCGGCGCGACTTTGCCAAACTCATTTGGGGGCTCGCGTCGCCGAAATGGAACTTTGACGATCCCACGTTTGATCGGAGCGCCACGTCGTTCGACAACGCAGACCACGTCGCTATTGTGATCCACAACTATCGCTGGAGGCTGGATTTGGCGGAAGGCGAAGCGAAGTATGACGACCTGGAAAAGCGTCTTGCAAAAGGCCCGGCGATAAAGGTCCCCAGCATTACTCTCGAGGGTGAGGCCAATGGCGCACCACACGCGGATGCCAGCTCCTATGCTAAGAAATTCTCGGGAAGGTATGAGCACAGACTCATCACGGGTGGAATTGGGCACAATCTGCCTCAAGAGGCACCCGACGCTTTTGCAAAAGCTGTTATTGATGTGGATGGTTTTTGACTTACCCAGGAGGAAAGAACATGGCAACTACGCAGGCTGAAATCCGCAGCAACGACCAGACCAGTGTTACGAAACTCGATATGAAGTTCGAAATCGTCGTCATCCCGGTATCCGATGTCGACCGAGCCAAGGAGTTCTATGCGCGGCTGGGGTGGCGGCTCGATGCCGACTACGACAGCGGCCAAAACTTTCGCATCATCCAGTTCACGCCGCCCGGCTCCGGATGCTCGATCATTTTCGGCAGGGGCGTCACTGACGCGGCGCCTGGCTCCGCCCAGGGTCTGTACCTGATCGTCTCGGAAATCGCTGCTGCACGCACCGAGTTGCTCAGTCGCGGCGTCGAGGTCAGCGAGGCGTTCCATGCCGCCCCCGGCCAGTTCGCCGGCACGGACGAACCTTTCTTGTTTGGCCATCTCCGTGTCACTGGTCCGGAGCCTGATCACGCGAGCTATCGCTCGTTCGCGTCGTTCCACGATCCGGATGGCAACGGCTGGTTGTTTCAGGAAGTCACAAACCGGATGCCCGGCCGCCTCGACCCCGCGGCCACGACCTTCGCGTCCGCAAATGATCTCGCAAGCGCGATGCGGCGCGCGGCCGCCGCCCACGGACGGCACGAAGCGCGCACAGGCCAGGCCGACCAGAACTGGCCTGACTGGTACGCCGAATACATGGTGACCGAACAGAACGGCAAAGAGCCGCCGCAGTGAGTGCGCAGTGTGTGGAATAGTGAGCGCGGAATGTCGGCGACTGGGGTAAGCGAACAGGGTGCTTTAGTCCCTGTAGCCTATCGGCTTCAGCCTGCGTCCACCGCCGCAGGCTGTCCGACTTCCGCGCCGGATGGACGCAAAGTGATCCAGTCGGTTTGCACGCGATCCCAATCCTGAATGAGGAAGCCGTAGGACTCGAACAGCTGTCGAATGCGCGGCCGTTGCCACCCTGCAATCTGTTCGAGGATTGGCACCAGCACCGCCAGGGCGTTGTCGCTGAGGACAGTTCGCTTGGCAATCTGGGCAACGTGCTTCGACTCGGATACTGCAATAGTAAAACCGTCGCGCCGGTTGACGTGCAACATTACGTGAATATCGGAACTGCCATCGCCGACATACACCACATGGTCGGCTGCGATACTTAGATCTTCTTGCAGTTGGTCGAGGCGCGCGACTTTCCCGTATCCGGCGGTGGCGCGCACCAGGGTATCGATCTCGCCGGTGGCGGTGTATTTGAACTCGGTGCCAAAGATGTGATCTTCGGGAACAATCCCTTCGAGCGCGGACTTGATCACTTCCACGGGCGCCGCGGACAGGACGTAAAAGTCGAAGTGAAAGCCGTCAATCTTCCGGTCCAGGATTTCGTAGACCTGTTTGATATTTTCTTTCAGGCGAATCCGCTTGCCGACTTCAAGCAGGTGCTCTTTGCGGACGCGTCGGCGGAATTCCGGGTCGTGCAACAGCAGGTATGACAGTTCAGCGCCCTGCTGCACAAGGTTCAGCTTGGTCATTCCCTTGATCTTGCGTTCGAACTCTTCCACGGAAATACCAACCAGTTCACTCAAGACGTAACCGGTATCGTTGAAGGTCAGCGTCTGATCGAAGTCACTGGCGAACAAATAGCGTTTCAAATGCTTCTTGGGCATGGACTATTTTAGATTCCGCGGGCCATGAATCGACTATTAAATTTCCATATCGCTATGATTACAGGAAGTTACGGACAAAGATCGGGACTTCAGGGGTTGTTCCAAAAGGTGGACGAGCGTAGGCTTGCGCTGTAAGAAAGTCGTACTTAATTCGCATTCCTAGGAGTTCATCCATGTCCGGACACGCGGCCGATCATCTCAAGAACGATTCCGACCGAGGCAAGGGTTCGCTCGAACCCGACGAGCGCGATCAGGCTGGGAACAATTCGATGAATGGCCAGCTTTCGCATCGCAATGTTCATCCCATGGCGGAAGGGGCGGATTCGGATTTTCCGGAACCGGCAGCGGGTCCGGAACATTCGTTCGAGGGAGAGTTCGAGAAGAAGAGCGCGTAAATACTTTCCCGCGCGCGCATGAAACGCGGCAAGCCGCGGCTCTACATCGAATTTTTTTCTTCGTCAAACGCGCAATGCCTGCGACTTCGCCTGCTCCTGCCTCATCTGATGAACTGCGTTTTCGTTCTCTTACAACTCCCTAAATTCAAGGAATACAAAATGCCCAGCATGAAAGCAGTGCAAGTCGGAAAACCCGGCGGCAATTTTGAACTGGTGGAGCGCCCGATTCCCGATCCCGGCCGCGCGCAGGTTCGAATCAAGGTAGAAGCCTGCGGCGTCTGCCATAGCGATGTACTCGTGAAAGCGGGACTATGGCCTGGCATTCAATATCCCAGGGTGCCCGGACACGAAATCGCCGGGCGCATCGATGCGGTCGGCGCTGATGTGACCAACTGGAAGCCTGGACAGCGCGTCGGGGTCGGGTGGCATGGCGGACACTGTTTCACCTGTGAATTTTGCCGGCGCGGCGATTTCGTTCTCTGTCGCAACGAAAAAATTACTGCCATTCATTTTGACGGCGGCTACGCCGAGTACATGATCGCTCCCGCGGAAGCGGTGGCGGCCATGCCCGATGATCTGGATGCCGCTGACGCTGCTCCGCTGATGTGTGCCGGGATCACGGTATTCAATTCCTTGCGCAATGCCGGGGCACGCGCGGGCGCGCTGGTCGCGGTGCAAGGCATTGGAGGCCTCGGGCATCTCGGGATCCAATACGCTCACCAGATGGGTTTCCGTACGGTTGCAATCGGACGCGGCGCCGACAAGGAGGCGCTCGCTCGCAAACTGGGCGCCAGCATCTACATTGACACAGCAGCTGGCGATCCCGCGGCGGCACTTCAGAAGCTAGGCGGCGCTCGCCTTATTCTCGCTACTGCGCCGGATTCGAAGTCGATTTCAGCGATGGTGGACGGGCTCGCTCCGGGCGGAGAGTTGCTTGTGATTGGAGCCGCTCCCGAGCCTCTCACTGTCAGTCCCTTGCAACTGATTCCGGGACGCAAGACGGTTCAGGGATGGCCGTCCGGTACGGCCATGGACTCCGAGGATACCCTCGCCTTCAGCGCACAGACCGGAGTGCGTCCGATGATTGAACGGTACCCGCTGGAAAAGGCGGCTGAGGGATTTGAACAGATGATGAGTGGACGGGCCCGGTTCCGGGTCGTCCTGACGATGTAACCTGCATCCTCCCCGCCCAAGATCAGGCGCAACGGCCATGTTCGACCTCCTATCCCCACCGACCGTTCGGTGGGGATTTTTCCGCACTTCCTACTGATAATTCCCAACTAGACACTCGACATTTGATTGATTTTTCTACTATTGTGCGTAGTAGTTCCATTTGTGCCTAGCGGTCACGTGGGGATTCTTCGAGAACCGTCATGTGCCTTCCCATCCGGCACAGGGCCTGGAGTTCATTCACAAATCACGTAAGGAGAACGAAATGGTCGGAAAGAGTGCACCCTCCCTCAGACATGCCATGGTCGTGGCAAGCCTATTGTTGTGCTGCTGTGTATCGGGATTCGCGCAATCCCGAATGACGGTTCGCCGGGAAGTACAACGCGACGTTTCGCCGCCATTGCGGGAAATGATCAAACTGATGCCACCGCCCTCGCTGGCGCGTCATGAAGCGGAGCCGGCTCGGCGGATTCCACTTCCTCCAGGCCTGGAAGCACAAGGGCAAGTAGAAGACTCGGTCCGACAACAGACGATGGTTCCTTTCACACCGGTGGTCGGCACCAGTTTTGAAGGCTTGGGGCAAGCTCAATACGGGTTCACCGTTAACAGCGCTCCTCCGGACACGAACGGCGCAGTCGGCGCGACCCAGTACGTGCAATGGGTGAATTCCTCCTTCGCGATCTTCAACAAGAGTACAGGCGCACTCGTCGCCGGTCCCACCGCAGGCAATACTCTGTGGGCAGGATTCGGCGGAGGCTGCCAGACCAACAATGACGGCGATCCGGTGGTGCTGTATGACAAGCTGGCGCAGCGCTGGGTCTTCAGCCAGTTCTCAGTTTCGACCACGCCGTTTCTGCAATGCGTGGCTGTCTCGACGACGTCCGATGCAACCGGCACCTATAACCGCTACAGCTTCCAGTACAACAACTTTGATGACTATCCCAAGATGGGCGTGTGGCCGGACGGCTACTACGAAACCTTCAACATGTTTAACGGCAACACCTTCGTTGGCGGCGATGTCTGCGCGTACAACCGTGCGGCCATGTTGAGTGGATCGGCAGCCAATCAAATCTGCTTCCAGCAAGGATCCTCGGTGGGCGGCATGTTGCCGAGCGATCTCGATGGCACCACCGCTCCACCAGCCGGATCGCCGAACTACGTGGTGTACTTCGGAACCAATAACCTGAACCTGTTTAAGTTCCACGCCGATTTCACAACTCCGGGAAACTCAAGTTTCACCGGTCCGGCGGTAATCCCGGTGGCAGCGTTCACGCCACTCTGCAACGGCGGAACCTGCGTTGTGCAACCGAGTACAACACAGCGGCTGGATTCACTTGCCGATCGCATGATGTACCGGCTGGCATACCGCAATCTAGGCAACCATGAGTCGCTGGTCACGAACCATTCGGTCGCGATCACCGGCGGCGGCGGCGTGCGCTGGTACGAAATTCAGAATCCCAGCGGAACGCCGGTACTGGCACAGCAAGGCACGTTTGCTCCGGACGCGAGCTATCGCTGGATGGGCAGCATCGCAATGGATCAATCGGGAGACATGGCGGTGGGTTACAGCGTGTCCAGCAGCACGATTCGTCCGTCAGTTCGCTATACGGGGCGAGTCCCGACCGACCCCTCTGGCACGATGGAAGCGGAGGTGAACGTCGTCACCGGCGGAGGATCCCAGACCGGAAGCTTGAGCCGCTGGGGCGACTACAGTGCCATGACGGTTGATCCGGTGGATGATTGCACGTTCTGGTTCACCACCGAATACATGAAAACGACCGGCAGCTTTAATTGGGCGACGCGAATTGCGAACTTCAAGTTCCCAACTTGCGGCGGTGTCCAGACTCCGGACTTTTCGATTGGCGCGGCGCCGTCTACCTTGAGCATCCCGCAAGGTGGGAATGGTACCAGCACGATCACCATCACCAGTCTTGCCGGCTTCAACAGTGCAACCACGCTCAGCGCCTCCGGCTTGCCGACGGGCGTCACGGCGGCATTCTCGTCGAACCCGGTCACTCCCCCGGCCAATAGCAGCGCAACTTCAACCTTGACGTTGACTGCTTCGGGCACGGCAACGACGGGCACCGTCAATGTCACTGTCAACGGAACCTCGGGGACGCTCAGCCACAATGCAACCATCGCGCTCACGGTGACCTCATCCGGTGGAGGAGGTGCGCAAACCGCGGTGTTCGATTCGGTCCTGAAGGCACCGAAGTGCGCGACGGTGGGAACATCGTGCGACTCGGGTCCAACGCTCCTGTTGGGACGAGGCACGATGACTGGCGGGAATGAAGTCAACCGTCCGAACACGATTAACAGCACGTGTGCAGACGGCAATTCGGGCACGTTCCATTCGGATGAATCGAACGACCGTCTTTCCATTTCCGCGACCAGCGGCAATCTGACGCACGGAGCAACGGCCACGGTGAACGCGACCGTGTGGGCATGGAGCGGATTCACGAACGACCATCTTGACCTGTACTCCGCAGCCAATGCGAATAGTCCGACGTGGACTCTGATCGGAACGATTACTCCGACGGCGGCCGGCGCGCAGACGATTTCGCGAACCTTCACACTTCCGACGGGCACGTTGCAGGCGGTGCGCGCTCAATTCCGCTACCAGGGAAGCGCTTCTTCCTGCACGGCAGGCTCGTTCAACGATCACGACGATTTGATCTTCGCGGTGCAGTAACAGAAGATCAGTCGCCAAACAATTCGAGCCGGTCCTGAAGTCAGGGCCGGCTCGATGATTTTTGGGATGGCGATCTCTCGTACGGACTAAGCGCCGGCGCTTGCACCCACGGCGCGTACGCCTTCGTTGCAGACTTTTGCGAAGGCATCGACGACTCCGCTCTGGAATTTTTCACCGGACGCTGCCGCGATCATGCCCTGAGCTTCGTCGGATGTCATGGCCTTCCCATCTTTCGCAGAGGTCAGGCGCAGATACATGTCGGCCACGGCAAGAATGTGCGCTTCGATCGGCACATTGACCGCGCGCGCGCCTTGTTCTTCGAGGATCTGTTCCGCGACGATGATCGGAATCACGCGACGCAAGGATCCACCCATCGCATGGGCGCGAGGATCCGCCTTGCGATTCTTGCGAAAACTGGCAACGATTTCCTGGCGCGTGACGTCGGCGGCTTTGTAGAGCATGTCGTGACTGATACCGAGCGAACTCAAATCACGCAACAGGATCGCAGAACGCAACATGTCAATGCGGTCCGACCCCATGCCCATGACGTTCGCCATGCGGGTCACGATGTCCAAGACGCGCTGGTTCTCACCCTGCGTGAAGCGTTCGTTTTCGAGAAAATGCTGCAGGACGACCAGAAGTCCGCTGAAGCTTTCGCGGATGTCGTTGGTCATCGCCTGCTTGCGTTCGTAGAGCGTGCCCATCACGTAGCTGGTGACCGCCAGCATGCCCGCCCAGATAGCGAAGTTGAAGAGGCGCTCTCCCGGCAGAACCAGCGTGCGGTGGGCCGGCATCATGTTGTTCACGAAGTTCAGCAGCACGACCACGAAAACGCAAGCAAATGCGGTCAGAGTGGCGTGGCGGCGTCCAAAGAAATAAGCGGAATAGATGGCGGGAAGAAAATAGAAACACAGCACCATGGGCAGCGAGTCCGCGAAGAACTGCAGTGTCGCCGCAATCAGAAACAAGGACAGCAGGAGAACGAGTTCTTTTGTGACTTTGCTCATCAAGGAACCTTGTTTGGACGTTTATGAAACTTGGCGGGATTCGGTCTGGGGGGCGACCTTCCGGATAAACCGCCGGGAGACTGACACGCCTCCCTCTCGTTTCATGTTGAGGCACCTTGGAGTCCAGACAAAGTTACGCAAGTAATGAAGAGGGGGATGGGCCGAAGCGGACACGCCCCCAGCGGCTGAAGCCGCCTTCAGTGGCCACCCTTACGGCACGACTGAAGTCGTGCCCTCCCGCCCTCATCTAAACTAAGGAGCTTGCTTCAGGCAAACGGGTTCTCGTCGGCGCTCCGACCGTAGATCACAGGAACGGGAACGTCCAGCAGGCGGAGATAGACCGACAGCTGACCGCGATGGTGATACCAGTGGTTCATCATGATAGACCGCGCTACTTTGATGCGAGGCATTTGAAAAGCTGGCTTACCACGCACAACCAGGCGCCAGTTCGTCTGCGCCGCGTCGTCGCTCATGCCGTTGAGGAAGGCCTCGGCGTCGCGGACGCTCTGCTCGAACGCCGCATGAATTTCGGCCAACTCCTTCGGTCCAGGCGGATCAAAATTGGCCTGCGAGGCATCGAATTCATCCACTTGCAGAAGTTTTGCGAGGTCCCCGGGAACTTTGGCGATGTGCATCGCTAACTGGCCTAGAGACATTGATTTCTGATGAGGCTTCCAGGCCAGTTTGTTTGCCGGTACGCGATCGAGGATCCGCTTGGTAATCGCGGCCTCTTCGCGAAATTCATCCAGCATCGATTCCGTTGCTGCTGTCATACCGTCTTCTCCTGGGCAATGCTTTCGCTTTTATTAATTCGTCGTGACCGGACCATCAGGCGGATTCCTTGTCCGAGCAACACGAGTCCTGAGTCTTGGCCGGGGCTTGAGAGAGTTGCTTCACGTCGACGAGATTGCTTTCACTGTATCGGTCATGGTGTCGCACCCATGCCATTGGATGAGGCAACCCTTCCTCGTCCCGGCCCTTGGGCGTCAGGTCGATATATTGGTAGGCGACCAGCATGGGATCGAGTCCACGCGCGTAGACGGAATACGTGTGGAAGATCTCACCCGCTGCGTTCTTGTAGAACACGCTCGCTCCCGGACCTTCCTCGGAGGGAAATCCGCTCGCGGCATAGTTGTAGTACGCCGTTCCTTTCGCCATCTCCTCTTTCGAGAACGAGACGTGATAGTCAGAGTTGAAATCGCTTCCGAAGGAAGACATCCACTTAAAGCGCCATCCCATGCGCTTTTTGAAGGCATCGATCTCGGGCAGGGTCGCGCGGGAAACCGCCAGTAGTGTCGTGTCGCGCGCCGCCAGGTGCGGGATCGCTCCATCGAAGTTGTCGGCAATGAACGAGCAACTGGGACACCCTTCTTTCCAGCCCGGACCGAACATGAAGTGATAGATGATCAACTGGCTCTTGCCACCGAACAGGTCGGCGAGGGTCTCTTTCCCCTTCGCCCCCTCGAAGACATATGGCTTCTCTACTTTTTCCCATGGCAGTTCGCGGCGTTGCTTGCTGAGTTCGTCGCGCAGGAGCGTCAACTGTTTTTCCTTCTTAAGCAGATCCTTGCGTGCGGCCAGCCATTCTGCCGGCGGCACGACGGTCGGTACTTCTCGTTTAATCGTCGCGGTAGTCATACTCATTTCTCCTTTGAAAGTCTGTTCTGCGAATCTCTCTCTTCATCTGCCTTCTTCGGCCGGACGATCTTCACGATCAGAGCGGTGAGGCCGCCGGTCGACATCACGCCGCTGATCATCAACGCCGCACTGGGCAAGCATTCTGGACACATGAATTCTTCCTCGATGGAAAATCGCCCTTCAGCGGGAACGCTTCCCTTCCGCTCGCTTGCGAACGCTTTCGTGCATGTGCGTCCAGCCTTTGTTGACACCTTCCCGATGGGCTTCCTGGATCAGTCCCAGCGCCGAATGATGAAACTTGATCAACGTTCCACCGTTCTCCTCCGAGAGGAGGTACTGCAAGTTCGAAACAACCGGATAGGACATGAACAGGGGCCCGGAGATTTCCAGCAGCGTAGGACGCTTGATCGCTTGCACGGTTCCCCAGCAATGGCCGTTGTCGCCGCCCAGGTCTCGGAACCACCGTCCGCCCGGCCACGCTTCGATCTTCATCGGCATTGCCGTGCCGTCGGGTTTGTCATTTTCCGGGCCTATCTGCTCTAAAAGAGCTGCGAACGTCACGTCGATCGGCGCTTTGACGTGGATCTCATGGGTCACGTTGAGAATCATCTGTTCAATGCTTGGTGCGGTTACAACCATGTTTCCTCCTCAAAATGAAAAGTCATCAGATGTCTTTTGCTTTGCTCTCGGCACGCTCTTTTACACGCGTCAATTGATGGGACCAGAGGCGCTCGAACGTGCTGGCCCACTCATGTAACGGACGAATCGCATGGGCATCCGTTCGATACAGCATGTGACGGCCGCTACGGCGAACGCGTACAAGGCCGACATCGCGCAGGACCTTCAAATGCTTGGACACCGAGGGCTGCTCGATCCCAAGCTGCACGACAATGTCCCCTACTGGACGTTCCTGCAGCGCGAGGTAGCTCAAAATTTCGCGCCTGCGAGGTTCGGCGACGGCGTTGAAAGAATCGGACGTGGTAGCGGCTCGTGCCATGAGCTGTTTATATATTCCTATATCGGAATATGTCAAGCGCTTTTTCTAGTAGTTGCACCGGGCGCCGTGGGGGGCAGGTCGCGTATTTGGTGTAATCGCCTGATTGCAACAATCATCGCGGATCGTCCGTTGGGATTGCAGGCTGATTTGCTCTAACATCAGTGTTCTATGGAGAAACCGTTCAGAACTTTGCGCGGGTTCCTAGCGGGAAAAGAACGCGAAGAAGACACCTACTTTGCGTATTCAGCAACCTTGCGCATCTCGGGCGAGATTCCAGACATGGACGAGATTTCTGCCACCCTCGGACTCTCACCCACGCATTCGCACCGGAAGGGCGAGAAACGTAGCGCCAATGGTCATCCGTACCGTCAGGACATGTGGTCGTACACTCCCGCAGTTGAGAGATCAGAACCGCTGCACAGGCACATCGACGCTTTGTGGCTAGAACTGAAGCCACACAAGCGCTATCTAATGGGGCTCAAGAAATCCTTGAACGTCGATGTGTTCGCTGGGTACCGCTCGAATTGCGATACTGCCGGAATCGAGGTGCCACACACCTCCCTAGAGATGTTCACCGAATTGGAGATTCCCTTCGGGGTTTCGATCATCGTGACGTAGTTGTTGAAAAATCGCGATTACACCAACAGCTGCGACGATGTACCGCGCATTCGTCTTGGGCTAAACTTGCAAGTTGATGCGCCAGACTGACCAGGTACCGCCCGACCTTTTCCACTCGGAACTTCCGCGTTTCGGATCAAAACACTGGGTGCCGACAAACTACAGACAACGGGTAGTGGCGTTTGTGTTTGGACTGACATTCGTCGTGGGCGCAGTCCTCGCCATCGTGTCAACTGTACTTCTCAAAACCGAAGTGGCTGCTGCTCTTCATTCGGAAGCCGCTGCTACGGTTTTCAGCTTCTTTCTGGTGTGCTTAGTTTTGGTGGGCGGCGTAATCGTCATTGTCCTTGGCGTTCGCCTACTTAGGAGCGCCTTTCGCACCAGCGCAAATCGCCCTGTATAAGACTGGCGTTTCCCTTAGATTCGCCGGGTTGTTGGGGTAACATCGCCATTACACCAACAACCGCCCCAGGTGGCTCACCGCCCGACGCCGAACAAGAGTTGTTGGTGTAGTCGCCTGATTACGACAGTTGGGCACCGTGTCTGACCAATCTGACGGAACCCCACCGGCCTGTTTGGTGTCTCTATACTTTTGTGTCTTTATACTAGTGAAGTCCCACAAAAGTTAATACCACGGAGGCTGTCCTCACTTGTGACACTCTTATGGGTGTGAATGGAGTGGTGGCGTATCTCTGGCGCTCGATGGACTGGTTGAGGCGCATCGACGTCATCGTGCTTGTGTTGATGCTTTCCTATGTCCTCTTTGTCGTTGCCCGCGCATTCCACCGCATACAGATAATTGGAGTTGTGCATCGATTTCCTGATGCCGGTCAGAGGAAATCCAGCGACCTGAAAGCGCAAGCTCGCACGCTCAAAGCTATTGTTTCGATCGCGCCATACCTCGGACTCGTGGGCACGGTGCTCGGTATACTGAATGCCCCCGGCATGGGCAGCGGCATCGCCATGGAAAAGAGCGCTGCTCTTAGGCGTATATCGTCGGGAATAGCAGAGTCATTAGTCCTCCCTGCTGTGGCGATACTCGTGACCGTTCCAGCGATATGCTCCTACAACTATCTCTGCACTTGGATAGGCCTGCTGGAAAACAGGAAATCTGAAAAGACACGACGAGGTTGCCAAACAGTCACGGGCGGATTCTCACGCCCACCAGCATTTTCTTTGGTTGCTGCAAGTGGACTCGCAATCCTTGTCGCTTTGTACACACCGTATTTCGACCCACACCGAACAGTAGGCTTCGGCATCGATTTAATTTCGACTCGCTGCGAATACGTTCAGAATGATCGAGTCACCGTGCTGCATGTCACGAACGCAAGAAAACTCTTCATTAACGACGAAGAGGAGGATTGGGGAAATTTGGCTGGTCGCTTGTCCGAGATTTACAGCGTGAGAGAGTACCGGACGCTCGATCTACTCGTAGACAAGGAACTCTCTTTTCAGACTGTAGCAGATGTGATCGACATCGTGGCCGGTGCTGAGAACACGGTGGGAACGGAGCCTCTGAACATCGAAGTCCGCCTGATAACGCCCGACGCGTTGAATGCTGGTTGCGTCGCCATACCGTTGAGGTTTCTTTCTGGTCCGATGTAGTTGGCGTTAAATCGCCATTACACCAACAACCCAACCCGGCAGGCACGTGGGGCAAGTTGTTGCCGCTAACGCTTATTTACTGCCTTTGCGCGGGGATGGGTCTGGTCGTACACGTTCATGACGTGCTTGACCGAGAGTTGCGTGTAGCGCTGCGTGGTCGCCAGACGCTCATGGCCGAGTAGTTCCTGGATCGCTCGCAGGTCAGCGCCTTCCTCAAGCATGTGGGTGCCAAACGCATGGCGCAGCGTATGCGGATGTACATCCGGGGACAAGCCTTTCGCGACAGCGATCCGCTTGACGATTCGTCCTACGCTCCGCGTTGTCAGCCGTCCGCCGCGCTGGTTCACGAGCAAGGCTGCGTTCGTTTTCTTCAGGGTGACCAGCAACTGTTGTCGCCACGGAATATAGACTGCGAGGGCTGCGCGCGCCGATCCTCCAAAAGGAACGTAACGTTCCTTCTTCCCTTTGCCGCGGATCAGAATGGCTTCCGCACTCAAGCGAATGTCATCGAGATTGATGCCGACCAACTCCGAGTTGCGGATGCCACATCCGTAAAGCAGTTCGAGAAGAAGACGGTCGCGTTCGGGGAACGACGCCTGTTCCGGCATCTTGCCGTCAAGGACAGTGTTCATCTCCTCGATCGTAGGAACACGCGGCAACTTCTTCGACAGCCGCGGCGTAGAAACAAGTTTGGCGGGATTGCTTTCGACGACGCCGTCCTGTGCCAGCCAGCGATAGAGCGAGCGTACGGCAGCCAGGGCGCGAGCCACCGAAGTCTTACCGAGGCCATTGTCATAGAGATGCGAGAGGAAACCGCGAATTACAATGTGGTCGATACTCTTCCATCCGCGGGTGCCTACATAGGCTGCGAATGCGTCGAGATCGCCGGTATAGGCCTTGATGGTATGCGACGACGCGTTGCGCTCGCGCAAATGGCGTAGGAAGGAGTCGGTGGCCAGCTCCACGGTAGTGCGCGAATGTTCGCGGTCCAGTCTCATAGCGGATGATCGCTACTCAATGTCCAATCCCCAAACAAGCTGTCATCCTGAGCGGAGCGAAGGACCTGATTTTGTGTGCTGCTGAGAACAACAGGTCCTTCGCTTCACTCAGGATGACAATTCCGAGAAGCATGTTCATCGCGCTTTTGCCCTAGGATGATGCTTCGTATAGACACTCTTCAGCCGGTCGAGCGCGACATGGGTGTAGACCTGCGTCGTTGAAATATCGGAGTGGCCGAGGATGGTCTGCACGGTACGCAAGTCGGCGCCATTTTCGACCATGTGGGTAGCGCAGGAGTGTCGCAGCATGTGCGGACTCGCGGAACGGCCGGAGCCTATGGACGCTTTGCGAACCACCTGCCAAAGTCGCTGGCGGCTCAGCCGGCGCGCCCCAGCTCCCACGAAAAGGAGAGGCGATGACTTCTTTTTCGCTAACACTTCCCTGCTATTCTTCAAGTACTGCTGCAAGGTTTCCTGGGCGGGTACTCCGAGCGGAACCATGCGTTCTTTGTCACCCTTGCCGCGTACCAGGATGTATCCCATTTCAAGTTTAAGGTCTTCGAGGCGGGCATCGGCCACCTCGGAGACACGCACGCCGCTGGCGTACAGAAGTTCGAGCATGGCGCGATCGCGGAGCGCGAGGGCCTGCGCTCGCGGGGAGTCATTGCGCGGTTTCGTCGATGCCAAGGTCGCTTCCACTTCGTCGCGGCTGAGAGACTTTGGCAGCACCTTCCATTGCTTCGGGCTGTCAATATTCAGCGTCGGATCTTTTTCAATCTTCCCGTCGAGCAGCAGGTAGCGATAGAGATGGCGGATCGCGGAAAGTTTTCTTCCGACTGACCGGCCATCGATCTGGTTGGAAAACAATTCCTGGATAAAGTCCCTGACATCTTCGCGACGCGCCCCGTTCAGAACCTGACGGCGGCCTTCCAGAAATTCCGCAAACTGTGACAGGTCGCTGGTATAGGCGGCGATGGTTAACTTTGCGGAACCACGCTCCACACGCAGGTAGTCTAGAAAACTGGACAGCGTGCGGGAATTGGCTTCAGAAGGCACAAACCAAGTATCCGCGTTGTCAGACGTTCGAGGGAGTAATGAAACAGATGCCTCGAACTGCTGAGCACTACTCAATACATCCATCGCGGATGATTCGGCTTAGAATAAATCCATCATGCTTAAACTTAACGCCCTGCTCTTGATCGCGCTGCTCTGGTTGTGCGGATGCAGCAAGTCCGCACCCACTTCTCCCGCTACGGGTTCATCCGCCAGCAACATGTCGAACGCCAGCGCTCCGGTGAGCGCAGACGAACCCGTCGACAAGAAACTCCAGGAATTGGCTGGCAGCGGCGCAACGAACTGCGGTCATCTGAAATCGCAGACGGTCCCCGAAATGGATGCGGCCGGAAAATGCGTTATGCAGGGAGCGCAGCAGAAGAAACCTTTTTACGTTGCCTACGAGTTGCCGGGGATGATCATCGCGATCGCCGGCAATGCGCAAGGAAAACTCTTCTCCGTACAGTCGCAACCTTCAGCCGAGGGCGGACTGGCAACAGTTCCCTGTCCAGCGGAACTGCGCATCGCGCCCAGCGGACGCGCGACCTGCTATTCCCCGGGCACGTTTCCCATGGGCATGGACGCGAATCATGGCGGCAGCATGACGAAACCGCCGACGGGAGCGAATCCCCATAAGGGCCTGGGCATTCCGGCGCCCGGAAATGCAAACCCCCACAAAACGCCGCCAGCGGCTCCCGCGAAACAATCGTAGGCCGCGTAACGCTACTGCTGCGGCCCCTGGTCCCCTCCGATTCCCGGCGGTGGCGCCGGGATCGTGATGTCGATTGTGTGGACAGGCCCGAAAGTCGACAGGGGCTTGTCGAATTCACTGGTATTGCCGACCACCAGGACCGACATCTGATCGCGGTGAATGTACTTTGCCGCAACCCGCGCGACATCTTCCTTGGTGACCTTCTCGATGCCGGACTGGTAGCGCTCCAGGAAGTCGAGCGGGTAGCCGTAAAACTCGTAGGCCATTTTTTCCTGCAAGACCTTTCCCGGCGAGTCAAAGCGGAAGATGAATGAATTCAGGATTGCATCTTTCGCGCGTTTGATTTCTTCATCGCTAATCGGCCGTTTCGGCGACAGGTCGGAAATTTCTTCGTCGAGCGCCTGAATCGATTCCACTGTGCTCTGACTTTTCGTGCTCATGATCAGACGCAGCATGCCCGGACGATCCCATCCCGTGCCGATTCCGCCGCCGACCGCGTAGGCAAGTCCCTTGGTGGTGCGAATGTCACTGAAGAGACGAGAGGAGAATCCGCCGCCGAACGCTTCGTTGAATACCGAAATCGCGAAGTAGTCCGGATTCTTACGCGTGGTTCCGAGGCCCACCAGATAGATGTTGCTCTGGTTGACGTCCGTCTTCTCCACCAGGTAGTTGCCGGGCTTGGCGGGGGTGATCGGCACTTCGGGATCCTTCGCGGCCGGGCCTTTTGCCCACGCTGCAAAAGCCTGGCGCAAGCGCGCTTCCATGTCCGCGGAGTCGAAGTCGCCGACTACTCCCAGGATGATGTTGTTGGGATGAACGTAGCTGTGATGCCACTCGACCAGATCCTCGCGCTTGACGGCCGCAACCGATGCATACTCCGCAACGCGCGCGAATGGACTGTCTGCTCCATAGGCGAGTTTGGCTGCTTCACGTCCGGCGATGCCATCGGGTTCGTCATTCCGACGGGAAATGGCGTCGTACATCCCCTTCTGGGCAATTTCTATTTTGTCAGCACGAAATTCGGGATTCTGCAGCAGGTCGACGAACGCTTTGAAAACGTCGCCGAGATCGCCCTTCAGGCAAGACCAGCTGATGGTCGTCGAATCCATGCCGCCACCGGTTTCGACATGTGCGGCACGTTGTTCGAGGTAATCGTCAAGTTGATCGCCGGTTTGCGACTTCGTGCCACCGGTCCGCCACACTTCGCCGTAGATGTCCATCATGCCGGTCTTGGCGGCGGGAACGGCACGCCCTCCACCGCGGATGCGCGCGATGCCATCGATGAGCGGCAACTCATGATCTTCTTGCAGAAAGATCACCATGCCGTTGGGCAGAACGATGCGCTTGGGCTGCGGTGGATGAAACGTCGGCAGTGGCTTAATGGGGACGTCTTTCCAATTCACCGCCTGCGCGAAGAGTTGAACGCTCGCTGCGACCAGCGTTATTGCTAGAAAAATCTTCAGGGCGCTCTTCATTGGGCACCTCCTTGAGAAACAGGCGCCGCACCGGGCGGCGGTCCTGCCGGAGGAGCGAATTCGATAATTCCCACGGTGCGATTGTCAGGAATAAACGTCTGGTTGGCGATGCGCCGAATATCGGCTTTGGTGACTTTGTCGATACGATCCACCGATCGGAACAGCTCGCGCCAGTCGCCATAGCGTGCCGCGAAGGTTCCAAGATTCTGTGCAAGGCCTTCGTTTGATCCGAGCGAGCGAATTAGATTTGCTTTCGAGCGCGTCTTGATCATGCGCAATTCTTCATCGGAAATATCTTCTTTTCTCAGACGATCTACCTCGGCGTGAATTGCGTCCGCCATCTCCTGCGGCTTATGGCCTGGAATCGGCACCGCATAGAAAGCGAACAGGTGCGGATACTTGTTGCCCGGCATGCCGGAAAAACCTGCAGAGTCGGAAGCGATCTGCTTGTCGCGCACCAGCGCGCGATAGAGGCGCGAGGTTCGTCCGCTCGACATCAAGTCGGTGATGGCATCGTAGACGGCGTCGTCGGGATTGTACGAATCGGGCCGGTGGTAACCCTCGATATAGATGGGCTGCGCCTGTTCGTGAAGAACGACGCGCCGCTCGGATTTTTGCGGTGGTTCGGTGGTGGTGGCCTCGTCAGCAGAGGGGCGGGTAGGCAGCCGCGAGAAATATTTTTCGATGATCGGCATCGTCTCGGAGGCCTTCACATCTCCAACCAGCACGACCACCATGTCGGACGCGACGTAATATTTGTCGAAAAACTTCTGCGCATCCGTCGCGGAAAACGAATTCAAGTCCCACATATAACCGACCGTTGGCCGGTGGTAAGGATGGGCCGCGAACGATGCGCTCGTGAACTGCTCGAGCAATCGTCCAATGGGATTGCTGTCGGTGCGCATACGCCGCTCTTCGATGACTACGTTACGTTCCTTGTAGAACTGCCGCATGACCGGATGCAGGAATCGTTCCGACTCCAGGTACGCCCAAAGTTCCACTCGATTGCTGGGGAAGGAATAGTTGTATCCGGTTTCGTCGTGATTGGTGAAGGCGTTCATGCCTTCGCCACCTTCGCTCTCGACGATCTTTCCGAACTCGTTGTTATAGGGAGCGGAAAATTTGTCTGCCTCGGCGATGGCGTCTCTCCAGGACTTTTCCAGTGCCTTGAGCTTCTGGTCATCGCGGCCTACCCGTTTATCGCGCTCGGCGATATACGGACCGTAGGCATCTTCTACTTTTTGGAGCGCCTTCTTCTCGCCTTCATAGTCACGCGTACCGATTTTGTCGGTACCTTTGAACGCCATGTGCTCGAACATGTGCGCAAGGCCTGTCTTCCCCATCGGATCCTGCACGGAGCCTGCGTCGACGTGGGTGAAGAAAGAGAAGACGGGCGCCTCGGGCCGCTCGCAGATGATGACGGTCAGGCCGTTCGGAAGTTTCTTCACGGTAATGCGTTTTTCGAAGGATGCCAGATCCTGGCCGAATGCAAACGAGGAAAAACAGAACAAGAGAGTGATGAAAAGAACGTGACGGGACTTCATTCCACCTCCAACGGCTGGAAACATGATGAAATTCGAAGGTACTTGTGGGCGCAAGAAATTGTCAAACCGGACCTCTTCTATAGAGACGTAAGAGAGGCCAATGGGTTAGATGCTCGGGATGAAAGTTGCGCCGGCGGTCGCGCCCCAACTCCTTCGGAACTGTCATCCCGAGCGAAACGAGGGATCTGATTCTCTGGCGAACTGCAGATCCCTCGCTTCGCTCGGGATGACAGACTTTAAGAGTGGAATCTAGAGGGCTGATGCGGGCGCTCAGCTCTCCCAGACCCACTTCCCTCCGACCATGGTGCGCTCGATAGGAATATTGATGATGTTGCTGGGATCTTCCTTGAAGACATCGCGTCCCAGTACGACCAGGTCGGCCAGTTTCCCTGCCTCGATCGATCCCTTTAGGTTTTCTTCGTAGGAAGCGTAGGCGCCGTTCATCGTACCCACGCGGATCGCTTCTTCCAGCGTGATTTTCTGTTGCGGTCCCCAGACATTTCCCTTGGTATCGGTGCGAGTCACTTCGGATTGCAGCGCCATCATGGGCTCGAACGGTCCGGGCGGATAGTCGGAGGCTTGCGTGGGTCGAATGCCGGCATCGATGAAGCTACGGAGGGCAAACATGTGATTCACGCGCTCGGCACCGTACTCTTTCATCTTCTCGCCGTGATAGTAGGCGTAGGTTGAAAAGGGCGTCGGGATCGCACCCAGCGCTTTGATCCGTCCGACAAGTGAATCGTTGACGACCGTGCAATGCTCGAGGCGGTAGCGCGCATCGCGACGCGGCATTTCCTTTTGCAGGCGTTGATACACCCGCAGCGTGGTGTCGATTCCCACGTCCCCATTAGCGTGCGTGCCCAGTTGCCATCCGGCGGCGTGCGCTTTACGAGCTTGTTCGTAGAGTTCCTGCTCGCCCGTCACGAGAATTCCGAAGTCGTCCGGACGACCAATGTACGGCTGCGATAGTCGCGCCGTGCGCTCGGAGATGGAGCCGTCGCATATCATCTTTTGCGCGCCGACCCGCACCCATTCATCGCCGAGGCCGGTCTTAACACCAGCAGCTAGCATCTGGTCGATATAGGGATAGCGGATGTGGCAGTACACTCGCATCAACAGTTCACCGGCCTCTCGAGCGTCCTGGTAGGCGCGAAGGTCGTCGGGCGAGCCGCCAGCGTCGGTGACGGACGTGACTCCGGTGCGGGTCATCATCCTGGTGATCAGTTTCACGCCCTCGCGGTGATCGTCGCGCGTGAAGGTAAGAGGGTTGGCCTTTTCGAATGCATCCTTGCCGTGTTCGCGGACGTGCCCAGTCAAGCGTCCGGTCGCTGAATCGCGATCATATTTTCCACCCGGAGGGTCTGGAGTCTTGTCGTCCAGTCCGGCCAGTTTGATGGCTAGCGAGTTTGTCCACGCTGTGTGACCGCCACGGTGCTCGACAAATACGGGATGGTCGGGCACGGCGGCGTCGAGTTCCTCACGCGTGAGCGGCCGGCCCTCGGACGTCTTCGTGTCGTCGTACTTAAAACCGAGCACCCATTGGGCGGGAGGCGTGATGGCGGCGCGTTCGCGCAGAGCTTTCAGGATTTCGGCGATCGACCGCAAGTCGCAATCCACCATCCGCAAGTGAGACAGGCCAGCCTCGGCGGGATGCGAGTGAGCGTCAATAAATCCGGGGAGCACGGTCTTACCGCCAAGATCGATCTTCTTCGCATTGCCAGATGCCAGCGCCAGGACTTCGTCGTTCGATCCAATCGCAAGAAACCGGCTATTGGAAATGGCGGCAGCTTGCGCCTTCGGCTGACGGGGATTCACCGTCCAGAAATTGCCGTTGTAAAGAATCAGCTCGGGCTCACTGCGATCCATTGCAAAAAGGGACGATGCGCTTAATACTCCAACCCCGTAGAGAAACTCGCGACGCGATGCAGGCATCACAACTCCTTTTTCGTTTGCGGGAAACTATACTGGAAAACGTCGTTGGTCGTTAGTCGCTGGTTGCTTGCAGAGCGCAGGTCCGGATGGAACTCTGCCCGGCAAGCGAATTCCGAGTGACAAACGACCATCGACGAACGACGCCCTATGCCCACCTCTACCATCGTCGACGTTGAAGACCGCAAGCTGAAGCTGTCTAATTTGGAGAAAGTCCTGTACCCGGCTGCCGGATTCACCAAGGGACAGGTGATCGACTACTACGTCCGGATCGCGCCCGTGCTGGTGCCGCATCTCGCCGGACGCCCACTCACGATGAAGCGGTATCCCGAAGGCGTCGATCACGAATACTTCTTTGAGAAAAACGCTCCCATGCACCGGCCGGACTGGGTGAAGACGGCCCCCGTGTGGAGCGACAGCAATCACCGCACTATCAATTTCATTCTCGCCAATGACTTGTCGACGCTCGTCTGGATCGCGAACCTGGCGTCGCTGGAACTGCATCCGTCGCTCGCGCTCGGAGCCGACATTGAAACTCCTACCATGATCGTTTTTGATCTCGATCCCGGACCACCCGCCAACATTGTGCAGTGCGCACAGGTCGGGTTGTGGGTACGCGCGATTTTCGATCATTTCGGATTGCAAAGCTTCCCTAAGACTTCCGGATCGAAAGGGATGCAGATTTACGTCCCGCTCAACACGAAAATGAGTTACGACCAGACGAAATCCTTCGCGCATGCGATCGCGCGCTTGCTGGAGCAGGAACATCCTGACCTGGTTGTGTCGGACATGAAAAAGGCGGTCCGCACCAACAAGGTATTCGTCGACTGGAGCCAGAACGATCAGCACAAGACGACGATCTCCGTCTATTCGCTGCGGGCGCGCGAGCAGCCAACCGTGTCAACGCCGATCACCTGGTCGGAAGTCGAACAGGCATTGAGGAAGAAAGATGCGCAACGCCTGGTCTTCGAAGCAACGGACGTGCTGAAGCGCGTGGACAAGATGGGCGACTTGTATGCGCCGTTGCTGACGTTGAAACAGAAACTGCCACAACTCGCTGGACTTGGCGGCGAAGCGGCCGCAGAACAATCGGAATCAGTTGCGATAGCGGCGCAGGCGGACGAGAGTCCCCGTTCACGCACGAGTGCGAAGAAAGCGACCGTCGCTGCGAAAAAACGTCGCAAGGTATAATCGCGCTCTACGCAAGCGCTACAGAACCCATGGCTACGCTTTACGTCGGCACCTCCGGATGGGCATACCCGAGTTGGAAGCCTGAGTTCTATCCGGAGAAGCTCGCGCAGAAGAAGTTCCTGAACTACTACGCGTCGCGCTTGAATGCCGTCGAAGTGAACTACAGTTTTCGGCAACTCGTCAAAGAGACGACCATCCAGAATTGGATCGCCGAAACGCCCGAGCACTTTCACTTCACGATCAAGGCCCACCAGGTTCTCACTCACATCAAGCGCCTGAAAGATGCGGAAGATTTCCTGAAACGTTTCCTCGGCACGCTGGAAGGACTGGAACGCGCCGGACGTCTCAGCCCGATACTTTTTCAACTTCCGCCGAATTTCAAGGCGGACCAGACGGTACTGTCGGAATTTCTGAAGCTCCTGCCCCGAACATTGCAGGCTGCTTTCGAATTCCGGCACGAATCCTGGTTCACCGACGCGACGTGGACTACTCTCCGCGAGCGCAACGTCGCGCTCTGCGTCGCAGAAACGGAAGAGCGAAACACGCCCGATGTGGTCACCGCCGATTATGCCTACTATCGCTATCGCAAGCCGACTTATTCAGCGGAAGAACGTGCGGCGATGGTGGGTCGCATCCAGGAGCACATTTCCGCCGGCCGCAATGTGTTTGCCTATTTCAAGCACGAAGAGACACCCGAAGGCGTGCTGTACGCGGTCGACGTTCTCAAGACCGTAGGCGCATGAAGTCAAGCTGACTAGCAAATCAGATGGTGTGCGATACGGTTTTCAATTATGACTACTCCGGCTCGCGAAAAAGCACAGTCCCTGAAGACGGTCTTCGACAATCTGTACAAGATCCTTTCGCGCCACTCCCCACCCTTCAAGATCAAGACAGGGCTGGTCCGAAATAAACGCGACCTGCATTTGATTGCGCCCAAACCCGTGGCCATCCCCGGCGCCTATGGCGGCAAGCCGATGGATAAAGCGGTGACTGCGATCATCGAGCAGAAGGGCTACATCGGCTTCTATTGTTCGCCGGGCTATTTTACGGAGGGGTTAGGCGCGGATGCGCCCCCTGAGATGATGAAGTTCCTGAAGGGAAAGAGCTGCTTCCATGTCACGCGCCTCGATGCCAAGCTGGAAAAAGAAATCGAAGGCGCACTGAAGGCCGGAACAAAACTGTTCAAAAAACAAGGCTGGCTGTGATTTTTGGTTTCGAGCGAACAGGCTAAGGTTTGCCGCTCATCTCTTCCGCCGCTTTCGCGACGCTTTCAGGCTTGCCCAAATCCCGCCAGTAGTATTCGTCGGCGCGGAAACCCAGAATTTTCTCTCCCTGCGAAGCAAGACGCATGTAAGTGGAGATGATCGAGAACGCGCCCTCTTCGGTCATCATCCCGAGCAGACGCGGTGAGATCACGTGGATGCCAGCGAACGCGAGTGCTCTGGGCCGGTGCGCGTGTTGCACAAGTTCCGGAATCCCGTCTACGCCCGCGCGTCGCCCGCATAACTGTTGCTTTTCATCAAAGAGCAAGTAGCGAGAGGTTGCGCGGTCTTGCACGGCCAACGTTGCCAGAGGCTCATGCTCATCGTGGAACTTCATCATGCGGCCGAGATCGATGGTGCTGACCACGTCCACGTTATGCAGCAGGAAGGGCTCTCTGGAATGGTGAGGATCCTGCTTAAAGAACCATGCTGCTTTCTTCAGGCCTCCGCCGGTGTCGAGCAACAACTCTTCGCGAGAGACTTCGATTCGCATGCCGAAGTTGTCGTTCGCTTTCAGGTAGTCGACAACCATGTCGGCAAAGTGATGGACGTTGACGATGACGTCGCGGATTCCGAAATCGCGCAAACGCTCGAGCGTGATTTCGAGCATGGTGTGGCCAGCGACCTCGACCAGGGCTTTTGGGCGATCGTTGGTCAGCGGACGCAGACGCGTTCCGAGGCCGGCGGCGAGCACCATGGCTCTCATTGGCCAACCTTCTCCAACTCCATCCGTTCCAGTTCACGGTGCTGCAACTGGACTTCGACGCCGCTCCGTCCGCGCAAATGTTTGGCCAGTTTCTCGGCGAGAAATACCGAGCGATGCTGGCCGCCGGTGCAACCGAACGAGACCATCAGATTCTTGAAGCCGCGGCGTTGGTAGGTGTCGACGCTGGCATCGACAAGAGACGTAGCGTTGGCCAGAAATTGGTGGACGCTATCCTGCTGGTTGAGATATTCGATGACTGGAGCATCTCGGCCCGTCAGCGGCTTGAAACGATCTTCGCGGCCGGGATTGGGCAGACTGCGGCCGTCGAAAACAAAGCCGCCGCCATTGCCGATCTCGTCCGCTGGTAAGCCGCGGTGGAACGAAAAGCTGAGAATCCGCACGGTGAGCGGATTTCCCCCCGAGGCCACGCTCTGCAACCGATCGGAGGCGAGCATGCTGTTGAAGGCCTCAAACAGCGTGGGGAGCGCGATCGGCAAGGTCACGTTGTGCAGCAGCCAGCGGACATTCTTCAGTGCATAGGGGACGCTTTGCAGAAAGTGCGTCTTGCGCTCGTAGAATCCGCGGAAGCCGTAGGCACCAAGCGCCTGCATGATGCGGATGTAGACGTAGGCGTAGTAGTGCTGGAGGAATGCGTCCCGATCGAATTCGGTGTATCCGGCGAGGACTTCGAGATAGTGATCGAGCAGCTGCTGGCGCAATTCGGGAGGCAGGTCGGCCTTGGCGTCGTAGAGTAGCGACGCGATGTCATATTGCAGCGCGCCTTTTCGGCCACCCTGATAGTCGAGAAAGAAAGGCTGGCCGTCGCGCAGCATGATGTTGCGCGATTGGAAATCGCGATAGAGAAAATATTCGCGCGGCGCGCTCAACAAGAACTTGGTGAGGCGTCCGAAGTCATCTTCGAGTGACTGCTCGTTGAAGGAAATGCCCGCTAGCCGCAAAAAGTAGTATTTGAAATAGTTCAGGTCCCACGCAATCGATTGCCGGTCGAAACTCCCGCGCGGATAGCACACTTTGTAATTCAAATCGCGACCCGCCTCGACCTGAAAACGCGGCAGCATGGCGACTACTTTGCGATACGCTTCCACTGCCTCCGGAGAAATCTTGTCACCTGTGCGATTTTTCGAAAGGAACTCGAAGAGCGTGGTGTCGCCGAGGTCCTCTTCCAGGTAGGCGCCTTCGTCTAGTGCTTCCGCATAGATTTCCGGCACCGGCAAGCCGAGCCGACGAAAGTGTCTGGAAAACTCGATGAACGCAACATTTTCCTCGCGCACGTTGTAGAGGATGCCGACTGCGGTGGCGCTTCTGTTCGAAAGACGAATGATCTTGCGTCCCGACCCGCCCAGTTCCCCTTGCACCGGCAGCACCCGGTCCGCGGGCGCGTGAAAGCGCCGCTCAAAAAGTTGTTTGAGGATATCCATGAAAACGTGGTGCGCCGAACGGGAGCCGACGACTAAAGATCAAGATAACACTGGAGGAGCTTCGGAGTGGGGCCCGGCATCTGCGATTCTCTGGTCGGGACTAGCTACGGAGCGTGGTTAGAGTGGCGCGCTGTTTCCGGTTCAGTTCTTGGGCCGTCGGTCTCTCTCCGCTTTGTCGAACAGGTACTTGATGCCGCCCAGCACGACGGCAAAGAGCAGGACCGCACTCAATACTCTCCACGTAAACATTTCCCCCTCGGATCTGAGTTGACTTTACTTTGCGCAGGCATCGGACGAAAGATTACGGGGTACTTGTTACGGTGGCATTACGCGCGGGTGAGCCAAGAATGGTCTGGAGACGTAAACCAACGCCAAACCCATCATTTGACAGATCTGAAGGAGAGGCATAGTGTAAGGCGAACATAAGGCGAATACGCGATGCCAGTGTCAGGACTGCCCCTTCTCCCCGACTTCGAAACCGGTTCGAAACTTGTGGGCATTGCGCGTATTGCGGCGGCTGGCGAATCGTTGCGCGAGGGGCACAACGTGGAGTACTTCACGCTCGGCATCCGGTCGCTTCTGTGTCGCATCGTGAGCCAGCGGAAGTTGCCGTTTGCCTGGGCGATCAATCCTTACCGAGGATGTGAGTTTGCCTGCAAGTACTGCTACGCCCGCTACACGCATGAGTTCATGGAACTGCGGGACGGAGTCGACTTCGAGCGCAAGATATTCGTCAAACAGCATGCTGCGCAGTTATTGCGGCAAGAACTGCGCCGAGTGAAGGCAGGCGAAGGCATCGCCATCGGGACGGCAACCGATCCCTATCAGCCGGCGGAACGGCGTTTCGAAGTGACGCGGGCGATTCTTGAAGAGTTGGCGCTGCACTCGGGCCTGTCGGTTGGGATTGTGACCAAATCAAATCTGGTTACGCGCGACGTCGAGTTGCTGCGCAAGGTTGCGCAGAATAACCGCCTGCACGTCAGCGTCACGGTGACGACGGTCGACGCGGACCTGGCTCGGATTTTGGAGCCACGCGCGCCGCGACCTGATCTGCGATTGGAAGCTGTCCGTCAATTAAATCTGGCGGGTGTCGACGCGGGCGTCAATCTGGCGCCGGTCTTGCCGGAGATCACAGATCGGCCCAGCGACCTCGATGCGCTCGTCAAGGCTGCTAGCGAGGCTGGAGCAAAATTCATTTTTTCGGGGCCACTGTTTCTGAAGCCGTGCTCGGCAGCAGTCTTCCTGCCGTTTCTGGAAGAAAACTTCCCTGCTCTGGTTGAGCTTTACCGGAAGCGCTATGCGGACCACGCGTTCCTGCCCAAGGGATATACGGAACGCCTGTCTCGGTTGATCGAGAATCTAAAACAGAAATATGGCATCGGCAAAGGCGATCGCGGAAAACATGAGCGCGCGCGGTACGTTCCGCCTGAGGAGGCGCAATTGCAGTTATTTGGAGGCGCGGGCTGAAAGCATGGTGTGCCCACGCCTTCGCAGCGACGTTACATTCCTCTGACGCCTATAATGTCTTTTCTGCCATGACCTTTCCCCAGCCACCAGGCTCGCCCTCTCGACTGAAATCCGAGGCCAATCGTTTCTGGCAGCGCGTCACGGAAGGGTTGGAAGCCGATCAGCTCTGGTCACAATTCGCCAAGGACGCTCGCTCCAGTTACCGTTTCTATTCTGCGGAGTTGTCCGAACGGGCTGAAGGGCAGTCGGGACCAGCGCACGTGTGGCATGTTGCGAAAGCGCTGTTCTGGGCGGTAATTGAGAAGCTCACTCCCGCGCGACGCGTTCTGCTGTTGGTCGCGCTTGTCCTGCTGTTCCTTCCGTCGGGTGGATTCACGTTTGGAGATCGCGCCGGCCAGGTGCGCGTAATCGCGTTCGACATGCGTCTCTGGGGCGGCCTGCTTTTGCTGATGGTGTTGCTGCTGGAGCTGGCCGACCGGGTCGTCATGAAGCGTGATCTGGAAATCGCCAAAGATATTCAATCGTGGCTGCTGCCCGGTACTCCGTTGCAGCTTCCGGGATACGAAATCGCCTACGCCACGCGTCCCGCGAACACGGTCGCGGGCGACTACTACGACGTCATTGTGAGAGCGGGCTCATCTCCCGCCGATGGCCGAATCCTGTTTGTGATTGCGGACGTCGCTGGAAAAAGCATTCCGGCGGCGATGTTGATGGCGACGTTTCAGGCCAGCCTGAGGACACTTTCGAGCACCGGCATTCCTCTTGCGGAACTGGTGGTGAGTTTGAATCGCTACGCCTGCTCTAACACCCAAGGTGGTGCGCGCTTTACAACTGCCTTTCTCGCCGAACTGAATCCGGCAACCGGGGACCTCGTCTATGTCAACGCCGGGCACAATGCGCCCATGCTGAGAAGAAGCGCGGGAAGCATGGAGCGGCTGGAGACGGGCGGAATCCCGCTGGGAATTTTGCCCGAAGCAACTCACGAAATAGGTTCCACGAACCTCAATTCTGGAGACTGGCTGATCGTGTTCACCGATGGAGTGGTCGAGGCGGTGAATTCCAAGGGTGAAGAATACGAAGAACCCCGGCTGGTTGCAGTCGCTGATTCCGCTGCAACGACTGCGCCTCCAGAGTTTCTGCGCCGACTCCTTGCCAACCTTGATGGGTTCGTCGGCAACACGCCACAGCATGACGATATGACGTGCCTACTGCTGAAAAGAAGCGGGTAGGCTTCTGGCTACTAGCTACTAGCTTTTCCCCCGAAAGAGCGAACAGCTAAAGACCGTTTCTCAACTTCCCGGGATGAGCTCCCGATACATGCGATGAAAGGCGTGGACGCCTTTTTCCTGCTTCACGCTGTAGCGGCCATTGTGATAACTGCGGGAGTGCAGGTTCTTCTGGACGATCTCACAGATGGATATGTCTTCCCGCTGAATCTCGTCACTGAAAGTTACCGACTGGCGGGCTGCTTCGCTGCCCAGGTTCTCCTCCGGCAAATACCATTCGAAGATGGCCAGCGTGCGTTCCGGTTCGAGCGGCAGGATGATATTCAGGGAGAAGTTGTCGGGATAACAGTTCAGCATCCAGTTGGGAAACATCCAGAAATAGTCGGCGGTGAGTTCGTCACTCGCTTCCTGGTAGCGTCGCGGAGTGCTGTCGCCCGGTTGCGCGCCGCGGATCGGACTCCACTGACGCACGTGCTGGGCATAGCTTTCCACGGTGTAGGAGTTGTAATTAAGTTCGCGGTTCAATGCCGGGTGGACGCTGGGCAGATGGTAGCCTTCGAGATAATTGTCCACGTAGGTTTTCCAATTGCACTTCATCTCGTAGGTGCGACGCTCGGAAAACTTCATCTGACGGAAATTGAACTTCTCTGCTTGCGCGGGCAATTCGCCTAGGAATTCAGCCAGGGGCGCCGCTCCGGGATCCAGGTTGACGAATATCAGGTTGAACCATTCTTCCACCTGGACGGGGACCAATCCATGCTCCCGGGGATCAAAATGCTCGACGCCATCGAACTCGGGCGTAACCAGCAAAGCACCGTCGAGGCGATAGGTCCATCCGTGATATCCGCAGCGAAAGAGTTTACGATTGCCGCAACCCACCGCAGGATTGCCGGCCCGATGACGGCAAACATTGTAAAAGGCGCGCAGGATCCCATCTTCTCCGCGCACGATCAAAAGGGGCTCCCCGATCAGGTCAAAGGTGAAGTAGTCGCCGGGTTGCGCGACCTGATGGACGTGGCCAACCAACTGCCACGTGCTGGAGAAGATCCTGCTTTTCTCGTCTTCGAATACTTCCCTGGTGAAATAGCGCGGAGCGTCCAGGGTGGATGCGCGCGCGATATCGCGATCCGGATCCATTTTCAGGTTGGTCATGAGGGTGAGAAACAACATTCTAGCGCGGACATGCGGAAATCCAATCGCGAACACGCCATAATTTGTCAGTCTGAACCACGCGGCATTGTCACATCGAGTAGCCGCACTGTGATCCGGCGTAGGGTACGGTGCGAAAAAGTACCCAAACTGTTGCAATTTCCGTCTTTTTGAACGTTACCAACGTCATGGGGAGCTTGGCCTGCGAGATGCAATAGTCATTGCGGGTGGCCGGCGTGCCATCCCAAACGCCACCGAGAGACGAGGGAACTTGAAGATGCGGAAACAAAAGGGCTTTTCATTAATCGAACTGCTAATCGTAGTAGCTATCATTTTGATCATTGCGGCAATTGCGATCCCGAACTTGCTACGGGCTCGTATCGCGGCCAACGAGGCTTCGGCGGTGTCATCCGTTCGCACCGTAAACACAGCGGAAGTCAGCTATAACTCGGCGTATCCGACGGTGGGCTACTCTGCCACGTTGAACACGCTTGGATCCGGCGGAACCTGCCCGACGCCTCCGACACAAGCGCAAGCGTGCCTGGTGGATGACGTTTTGGCAATCACACACGTCAAGACTGGCTACACGTTCACCTACCAGGTGGTCGCGGGCACCGGACCAAACGTAGGCTATGCGGTCGAGGGCAATCCAACCGCGTTGAACCAGAGTGGTGTTCGCAGTTTCTGTTCTTTCGCAGATGCGGTGATTCGTTTTCAAGCGTCCGGTGGCGGTCTCGTGACCTGCCCCAGCGCGACTCCTCCGCTCCAGTAATACAAGTTCCAGCTTGCGTGGGCGTGGATCACGGGAACATCGGAAGTATCCGATGTTCCCGTTTGTTTTTGGGCTGATTTCGCATGCGGAGGCCACGGCGGCCGTCCCATCTGCCATAAATTGGCATGTGTACACCGTTTCCGGGCAGTCTCGAATCCGAGATTACCTCAGCTGGGGAGATCTGAAGCTCCGGGCGCGCGGACAGCGAAGGGACTTGGACGAGAAGGGACGATACTTTCGTTACTTAAGCCAGTGGCCACTGAGGTGCCATAGTGAGAGTGGCTGGTCATTAAACCAGAAGCGTAAAAACCGGAGACGAGGACACAATTTGAAGATTCAGAAACAGAAGGGCTTTTCTCTTATCGAGTTGCTGATCGTCGTGGCGATCATCCTGATCATCGCGGCTATCGCAATCCCGAACTTGCTGCGCGCTCGCATCGCAGCCAACGAGTCTTCGGCGGTCTCGTCGGTTCGTACCGTCAATACAGCGGAAGTGAGCTATAACTCGGCTTATCCTACGGTCGGCTACTCCGCCACACTCGATGCCTTGGGCTCGGGCGGCACCTGCCCGACTCCTCCCACGCAGGCTCAGGCCTGTTTGGTTGACGATGTTCTGGCGATCACCAAGGTGAAGACTGGCTATACCTTCACGTATCAGGTTGTGGCTGGAACTGGTCCGAACGTCGGCTACGCGATCGAAGGCAATCCGACTGCATTGAACCAGAGCGGCGTGCGCAGCTTCTGCTCGTTTGCAGACGCTGTCATCCGTTTCCAGGCGTCGGGCGGCGGTCTGGTCACTTGCCCGAGCGCTACGCCTCCGCTTCAGTAGTTGAGGTCGTCAACGCAGAGATTCAAACGGGAACACCGGAGCAATCCGGTGTTCCTTTTGTTTTTGCCGGGATTATTAGAACTAGATTGGACGAGACCGAAGGCTGGACGCCCGTTTCCGCCGGTTTAATCCATTGCAAAATCTGCCACAAATTGTCAGCGCCGCTATCCAAAAATGTCATCCCCGGCAGCTTGGCGCATTCCTTGAGGTAACCAATAGTTTGAAAATGGCTTGCAATAATTGGACTTGGTCGCGCGGTGCACTCTTACTTTCGTCACTCCAGCCTCTGGCCCTTTACATGCCATATTGCATGGCGACTGGTAATCAAACCAGGAAAAATTTAACGGGGAGACCTAAGAGATGCGGAAACAGAAGGGTTTTTCACTTATCGAATTGCTGATCGTGGTGGCGATCATCCTGATCATCGCTGCTATCGCGATTCCGAACTTGCTGCGTGCACGTATTGCAGCGAACGAGTCCTCGGCGGTCTCGTCGGTTCGCACCGTCAACACAGCTGAAGTCAGCTATAACTCGGCCTATCCGACCGTGGGCTACTCGGCCACGCTGGACGTTCTTGGCTCCGGCGGCACCTGCCCGACGCCTCCGACCCAGACTCAGGCCTGCTTGGTTGACGACGTTCTCGCCGTCACCAAGGTAAAGACTGGCTACACCTTCACGTATCAGGTTGTTGCTGGAACTGGTCCGAACGTTGGGTACGCTGTTGAAGGCAACCCGACCGCGTTGAACCAGAGCGGCGTGCGCAGCTTCTGCTCGTTCGCAGACGCTGTCATCCGTTTCCAGGCGTCCGGCGGCGGTCTCGTGACCTGCCCCAGCGCTACGCCTCCTCTGCAGTAAGAGGCGACCAACTGGTCTAGGAAAGAGGGACATCGGGTTCGCCCGATGTCCCTTTTGCTTTTTGCGGGAACCTTCAAGCCCGCCCTTCGACACCAGCTACCCCCTTTCCACCACCTGCTGTCACGCAATGACAATTTGTGTCAAACCGGACTTACATAGTGCGTTAGAACGGTCTCATCGACTCACTCCGTCGCCTCTCACAACTTTGATCTAAAGGACTTAGGCGAGTTTGGCGATTACCAATGGGTAGTCCGGATTGGCCCTTGAGGTGCCATAGTCAAGAGTGAGAAACACGAGGTTAGCGGAAGATGCGGCACACCACTACAAAAGGCTTTTCGTTGATCGAATTGTTGATTGTTGTGGCGATCATCCTGATCATCGCAGCGATTGCAATTCCGAATCTGCTGCGGGCACGAATGGCGGCGAATGAATCGTCCGCCGCGGCCGCGATCCGTGCGATCACGTCGGCCGAGACCGGATATTTCAGCGCGTACCCGACCGTGGGATATGCGAACCAGCTTCAGGATCTGGGTCGGACCGAACCCTGCATCCCAGCTCCAACGCATGCCTGCCTGCTGGACGATAACCTGGCCAACGCCGTACCCGGAAGCGGAGGGCACAGCGGCTATTCGTTCCTGGCGACGGGAATCAATCTGGGAGGCACGATCAACAGCGCCTATGTGGCAGGAGCCGCCCCAAACGACCCCAGCATGACCGGAACACGAGATTTTTGCGCACTGGCGGATGGTGCTCTGCACAGCCAGCCGACCGCCGGACCTGCTCCTGCGAACACGATTGGAGTCTGTCAGGCATACGCCATCGCACAATAAAGTTTGGCCTAGTACCTGGGGGAGGGTACAAGCCGGAAATGAGCCTGGAAGAAATTCCAGGCTCTTTTCTTTTTGGAGACGACTCGATACGGAATGGGCTGATCCCTCAATGCCGCTGACTTTCGTAATGCAGGCAAACGCTGCGGAGATTTCATCGCGCCTGGTGCGAACTATAATCACGTCGATGCCGTTCCCGGCATGAATTACCCATGCTCGCCATCGAAACCAACAATCTGGAGAAGACTTACGCCGTTGGGTTCTGGCGCAAGAAACCACGGATTGCACTCCATCCGCTGAACCTGACCGTTCAGGAAGGCGAAGTATTCGGTTTTCTAGGCCCCAACGGTGCCGGGAAAACCACGACTTTGAAACTACTCATGGGCCTGGTTTTTCCGACCAGCGGATCGGCTCGGGTTCTCGGCATGGAAGTCGACGATGTCCGCGTCAAAGCACAAATCGGATTCCTGCCCGAACAGCCCTATTTCTACGATTATCTGACTGCCAGGGAATTGCTGGAATATTACGCCCAGCTTTCGGGTGTGCCGGCAAAAGAACGCGCCACTCGCGTAGACAATATGCTCGCGCGAGTTGGACTCGCGGATGCGGCACGTACGCAATTGCGCAAGTTTTCGAAAGGCATGCTGCAACGCGTGGGACTGGCACAAGCGATCCTCCACGACCCCAAGCTGGTCTTTCTGGATGAGCCCATGTCGGGCCTGGATCCGATGGGCCGGCGCGAAGTCCGCGAACTGATCGAGCAATTGAAGCGGGAAGGAAAAACCGTTTTCTTTTCCACGCACATTCTTTCGGACGCGGAAGCGCTCTGTGATCGCGTGGCGGTGATCCAGAAGGGCGAATTGCGTGGAGTGGGAGCGGTGGCGGATCTGACCAGGCAAGTGCAAGGCAAGATCGAAATCATTTTTACCGGCCGCGCTGTCCCGACCGCGCTGTCGAGTTTAGGGGCTGAAGCTCATGCCAGCGGAGATGTGGTAATCGCGGTGTTGCGGGAAGATCATCAGGATGCAGCACTAGATATCCTACGGCGCGAAAAGCTTCGCCTCATCTCGTTGACTCCAGTGCGCAAATCCCTGGAAGAGTATTACGTACAGAAACTTCAGCCGCAGGAAAGCGGTCGGGGAGTGGGCGCATGAACTCGAGAATCGCTCATATCGCATTCAATACGTTTCGCGAAGCGGTGCGAGACCGCGTTCTCTATAACCTGATTGCCTTCGCGCTTCTACTCTCGGGCGCAGCAATTCTCGTCGGACAGATCTCCATCGACATTGAGCGCCTGGTGGTTGTGAACCTGGGGCTGACAGCCGTGACGCTATTTGGCGTCGTGATCGCGATCTTCATCGGCATCGGACTGGTTTCGAAAGAGATTGAAAAACGGACTCTCTACACCGTGCTCTCACGGCCGGTGCGGCGCTGGGAATTTGTCGTCGGCAAGTTCTTCGGACTCACGGGCACGCTGGTTGTGAACACGTTCTTCATGGCGATCGGAGTGTTCCTGGCGCTGCTCTATGTCGCGCATCACTTCCAACTCAGCGACGTGGGAATTCTGGCGGCTCTGTACTTTATCGTCCTGCAATTTTTCATGGTGTGTTCGCTGGCGCTTCTGTTCTCGTCCTTTTCATCGCCGATGCTGGCGGCGGTTTTCACGTTTGCGCTCTTCGTGATCGGAAATCTTTCCGAAGACTTGCGCGGATTTGCCGCAGTCGCCAAAGGGGTTGGAGGATGGGTGGCGACTACGGTCGGCTATCTGGTTCCTAATTTTTCCGCATTGAATGTAATCAGCCAGGTGGCTCATGGGGAAGCGATCACGGGGCGCCTGATCCTCTACAACAGCGTGTACGCGTTGCTATATTCGGCGATGGCCATCTCGGGAGCGGTGTTGATCTTCCAACGCCGGAATCTGAAATGAACTCGTCACGCCGGGTCACCTTCGTCGCGTCGGCCCTGCTCGTTCTGACTCTCCTGGGCACGGTGGCAACTTTGCGAGCGCTCGATCGCATGCGCCGCGATACTGCGTTTCAGGAAGTTTTGTATGTCAGGTCCCCGAAAGCTCTGCGAAGAATGAGCCTGGGATATACCGGCTTGATGGCGGACCTCTACTGGACGCGCGCCGTTCAATATTTCGGTTACCAGCATCACCAGCACTCGCGCGACTTCCATTTGCTGGCTCCCCTGCTGCAGATTGCGACCCAATTGGATCCCAAACTGCAGCCCGCATACCAGTTCGGCAACAATTTTCTGGCTCCGCAGCCACCGAACGGTGCGGGTCAGCCGGAAGAAGCAATCAGATTGGCGGAGTTCGGAATTCAGAATAATCCGGACAGCTGGAAGCTCTACTACGGGCTAGGATTTATTTACTACACGGAGATGAAGGACTATTCGAAGGCCGCGGAGGCTTTCGCGCGTGGTGCGGAAGTGCCCGGGGCGCATCCCTTCTTGCGGATCCTGGCGGCCCGCATGGCGCAACACGCCGGCGAATTCGAGACGGCTCGCATGTTGTGGACCACGACATACCAGACCAGCACCGACAAAGACATTCAGCGCAACGCCACCGACCATTTGCGCGCTCTGAAGGTGGACGAAGATGTAACGCAACTGGAAAAGCTGGTGAGCGCCTACCGCCAGGAGTTCGGACTATTTCCAGCCAGCATGTACGAACTGGTTCGGGCGGGAATGATTGGCGGAGTTCCGGTTGATCCGACGGGGCACCCCTACGGAGTCATGCCTGACGGCCGGGTGGAAGTGCAGGACCCTGACAGCATTCTCTACATCACCAAGGGGACACCGCTGAATTACGAACCTCCGCAGCCGAAAGCCGAGAAACAGAAGTAAGCTCCAGTTCACTTCCCGGATCGTCCTTAACATCGAACGCGTCGTGATCGAAATCTGACGGCTTCCGAAACAGGTAGTTGAAGCGTCCTTCCGGCCAGTCATGGGGCCAATAGCGGACCAACTCCAGTCCCGCTTCTTCCGCCATGGCAACGAACTCCGAAGGCTCGGCGTAAAACGAAACAGAAGAGCCACTGCGAATGATCATTGGCTTGCCTGTCAGTTTCCAGAAGATCATGCGGCGGGCCATTCCGAGCGCCGCGCGTGTCCCGTATTCTCCGAACAGGTAGGTCAGTGTTTCGCGAACGGTTTCGAACTCCGGTTCGGGCGGCGGCCCAGGCACAAACGGAATCTCGCCCAGATAGACGCGGGCACCGGGCCTTGCGATGCGTTCGATCTCTCGCAAACTTTCTGGGATACGTTCCCTGGGCACGACCAACAACACATTGTTGCAGACCACGACCGATGCGCAGGCATCGGCCACGGGCAGACTGTGCGTGAATCCTTGACGCACCTCCAAGCCGCGGCGGCGCACGAGTGCCGCTTCTTCTTCCGTGGCCAGTAGTCCGATCGCGTTCGCGACTCCTGATTCGTGCGCAAGGCGTAACAAAGTACCATCGCCGCAACCAACGTCGACCAGGTCGTCGGCGGGAGTCAATCCAACTTCACGGATGATTCCAGCATTGACGCGGCGCGTAATTTCGCTGGTGTTCTTGCCGCGCAGGGCGAGATCCCCAACATCGCGAATTCCTTGGGCGACTTCGCGGCAGTACTCCACGTAGTCTTCAGAGCGGGCAATCATTAAGAAAATCTTAGGGGCATTGCTCGATTGGACGAAGTACCGAGACGGGTTCCCTGCCCTGTGTAGGACGGACTTGGCGGGCTGATTTGCTAGCATGCATCGTGTCCAGTTTTCCCCAGCAGCTGTCGAGAGCGATTGCGGAGCGGTGGCGGGAGGAATCCGCGCGCGGCAATTCGCTATCGGCGACCGGCGCGATTCTGCGCGAGCTTTACGGCTTCGTACGCGACTCTACTCCCGAGCGAAGGCGCAGCCGATATGGCGACATGGACTACGACTGGGAACATCGCGTCAACACAACCAGCGGCTCAGTCGGTTGGCAGGAGCGCCTGCTGGGAGTGTTTCATTCAGCCTATCAGCCGACCGATGCCGAAGCATTTCACGAAATGATGGCGGCGTTACCCATCGACTTCGGTGAGTTCACTTTCATCGACATCGGATCCGGCAAAGGGCGCACGTTGTTGATGGCGTCGGCCTATCCGTTTCGAAGAATCATCGGTGTTGAACTCTTGCCGGAACTGCACCGCGCAGCTGCGGAAAACATTGCCGTGTATCGGAATGACGATCAGCGATGCAAGCAGATCGAGTCGCTGTCGGCGGATGCTCGCGAGTTTGAATTTCCTCTCGAGCCACTGGTGGTGTACTTGTTCAATCCGTTGCCGTCCGCCGGTTTAGAGCGCCTTCTCGCAAATCTCGGCGAATCTTTGCAGCACAAACCGCGAGCGGTCTATGTGGTCTACCACAATCCCCTGCTGAAGGAACTGTTGGAAACATGTGCCTGGCTGACGAAGGTTGGGAACACCACCAACTCTGTCATCTACCGCAACAGTGCATTCCCACAAAACCCGCCGTAGAGACGCGGCGTGTCACGTCTCCTTCGCCGACGGCACAAACACTTCGGCGGAGAGTGGGGACGTCCGCGTCTATGCGTGCTGGTTGCATCTAAGATGGAGTGAGCATGACTGCGAAGATTCACTTCGGCGTAACCCTTGTCTCCAAGCGAGCGGCTAATATTTCGGTCCGACTCTTGAGGACCGTGGTGGCCGTTCTTGTTCTGGCTGGGCCTTTGGCGATGCAGGCACAGGACATCCGCCCGATCGCCCGGGCCGTCGACGAGCACTACAACCACCTGCGCAGCCTGCAGACCGACTTTACCGAGATCTATCGCGGAGACGGGGCGGAGCGGACCGAGACGGGAACCCTTTGGCTCAAAAAGCCCCGCAAGATGCGATGGGAATACCGTTCTCCCAAGGAGAAGCTGTTCGTAAGTGACGGGAAGGTCGTCTGGTTTTACCTTCCGGCAGAAAAACAGCTGCGGAAGACGGAGTTCAGAAAACTGGACGACTTGCGGTCCCCAATTGCATTTTTGCTTGGTAAAACCAAACTGGAGAATGAGTTAGCTGGACTTTCAAAGGTAGCAGATCAGGCTCCAATGAATCCAGACAATACTCTTCTCCGCGGTGTACCGAAAGCGATGGCGGAACGGATCAGCGAGGTCCTGCTGGAAGTGACACCGTCGAGCCAGTTGGCTCGAATCGTGTTCACCGAAGTCGATGGGGCATCGACCGAATTTCGCTTTGCGAGTCCGAAGGAGGACTTGGAGATTAGCGATCGCCAGTTCCTGTTCACCCCTCCTCCCGGGGTGGAAACTGTGGAAGGCGAATTGGGGCAGTAGGCGGTCCGGTAGACCGCACAGTTACTTGCGTACCAGAACAGGGTACGGTACGGTAACTGCTTGCGTAATCGAATGTTACACTTGCGGTAAGGCACCGGATCTGGACCGTAATCATGGCTGAATTTCTGGTCAAAGTCGCCGACGAACAAGGCCACCTGCGCCAGCAGGTGGAGCACGGGTATTCCGAGGCCGAGGTACACGACCGCTACACGCAACAGGGATACCTGGTCTACTGGGTAAAGCCCCGCAGCCTGCTCACCCCCGGCGGCATGACCCGGCGCAGCAAGCTAAAAGCGGCCACCTTCTTGATCTTCAATCAACAGTTCTTGACGCTGATGAAGGCGGGCCTGCCGATCCTGGTTTCGCTGGACCTGTTGATCAAGCGGCAGCGCGACAAGTTCCTGCTGCAATTGCTGGAGAACGTCCGCGAACGGGTCAAAGGCGGCGAGCTTCTATCCGACGCTTTTGCTGCCCAACGCGTGTTTCCGAAGATCTATACGACGACCCTGTTGGCGGGCGAGAAGTCTGGCAACATGGAAGAAGTGCTCAGCCGGTATATCGCATACCAGCGGCTGGCACAGACGTTCCGCAAGAAGCTGGCAGTTTCGCTGGTGTATCCGGCGCTCCTGATTTCGGTGGTTTCGGTGATGATGATTTTCCTCGTCACCTATGTGGTCCCGAAGTTTGCCGAACTGTTCAATAACCTGGGGGCCACATTGCCCGCGATCACAGTTTTCATGCTGGCGGTCGGCTTGAACGCGCAAAAGTATGCGTGGGCGATCGTAGTGATTCTGGCGGTCAGCATCCCGCTCTTCTGGCGCTGGAAGCAGAGTGACCGCGGGGCCGAACAGGTCGATAAGATGTTGTTGTCGATCCCCCTGCTGGGCGAGATCCGGCTGAAATACCAGGTGGCGAATTTCTCGAGGATTCTGGCGACGCTGCTGCAAGGTGGCCTGCCGCTGGTTCCGGCGATGGAAACTGCCGGAGCGTCCATGAGCAGCCGGAAGATGTTAAATGGGATCCTGAACGCGACCGAGAGAGTCAAAGAAGGACAGAGCCTGGCGAAGAGCCTGGAGACGGAGAAGATCTTCCCCGACCTGGCGGTAGAAATGCTGGAAGTCGGTGAATCTACAGGCGCACTACCGGCAATGTTGAGTTCGGTGGCGGAGTTTTACGAGGAAGACGTCCAGACTGCGCTAGGTGCGGCCATGGCGTTGATTGAGCCTTTGATTCTGATTGTGATGGCAGTCGTTGTGGGAGGCATATTGATTTCCCTCTATCTGCCGATCTTTACGCTGGGGTCCGGCATCCACTAGGGACTGACCAGCGATTTTGGAAGTACACTGGTAATAAGAATGGCCGAAAAGAAAACCATCGTGGTAAACGGCGGCGCCAATGGCGGAAAGCTTTCGCCAGAGCCGGCACCGACTGCTGGAGATGAGCTCGAGCGAGCTCGCGATATTGCGCGCCGGTACCGCTGCGAATTCATCGATCTGAGCGACTTCCAGTTGCATCACGATCTGTTCGAAAAGATCCCAGTGCATCTGATGTTCCGCTACAACTTCGTCCCGCTGGAAGAAATCGCGGACGGACGTCTGGCCATTGCGATCGCCGATCCCAGCCAGTTGATGATGATCGATGAGATCAGCCTGCTGCTCGGCAAGCGGATCGTCACCAAGGTCTCCACGCTCAAGCAGATTTCAGAAATTCTCAAGAAGACCGAGCAGTCGAAGCGCGTTCTGGAAGACGCCAGTGAAGGCTTCACGCTGGACGTGATCCGCGAAGACGAAGCGGGTAACGACGAAACGATTTCGATCGACAAACTGACCGCGTCGACGGGCGACATGAGCCCGATCATCCGCCTGGTCGATACCACAATCTTTACAGCGTTGCAGCGGCGCGCCAGTGACATTCACATTGAAACCCGCGACGATTCGGTCCTCATCAAGTTCCGTATCGACGGTGTGCTTACACATGCCATGCCGCCGATTGGCAAAGAGCATCACTCGACCATCATTTCCCGCATCAAGGTCATGAGCGAGCTCGACATTTCCGAGCGCCGCGTCCCGCAGGACGGCCGTTTCCGCGTGAAATACAACGGACGCGCCATCGACTTCCGCGTTTCGATCATGCCGTCGATCCACGGTGAAGACGCCGTGCTTCGTGTGCTGGACAAAGAGTCGATGAGCGAGAAGTTTCGCAAGCTCACGCTCGATGTGGTCGGGTTCGACGAACTCGACCTGCGCCGTTTCCGACGCTACATCAAGGAGCCGTACGGGATGGTGCTCGTCACGGGCCCAACCGGTAGCGGTAAGACAACCACACTGTACGCGGCGATCAACGAGATCAAGAGCGACGAAGACAAGATCATCACCATTGAAGATCCGGTTGAATACCAGTTGCGCGGCATTACACAGATTCCGGTCAACGAGAAAAAGGGCCTGACGTTCGCGCGCGGACTGCGGTCGATTCTGCGTCACGATCCTGACAAGATCATGGTGGGCGAAATCCGCGACAACGAAACCGCGCAGATCGCGATCCAGTCGGCGCTGACTGGCCACCTGGTGTTCACCACGGTCCACGCCAACAACGTTGTCGATGTGCTCGGCCGTTTCCTCAACATGGGCGTCGAGCCCTACAACTTCGTGTCGGCTCTGAACTGCATCCTGGCTCAACGACTCGTGCGTTTGATCTGCGATTCGTGCCGTACCGCCGTGCACTATCCAGCGGACGTACTCGAAGCCAGCGGCCTTGATCCGCAGCAGTGGGGACAGGTTCCGCTTTACGAAGGCCAGGGCTGCATTGAGTGCGCGGGCACGGGATTTAAGGGGCGAACCGCAATTCATGAACTTCTGGATTTGACCGATCGCATCCGCGAGATGATTCTGGCCAAGAAGCCAACCTCGGAAATTCGCCGCGGTGCGCGCGAAGAGGGTATGCGTTTCCTGCGAGAATCCGCGCTCGACAAAGTGCGCTCCGGGATGACGACGTTGAAGGAGATCAACAAGGTCACGTTTATCGAGACATTCCGGTAAGGGCAGAGGTTTGAGGTCAGATTGCAGAGGTAAGAATCGTGATTCCGACAGGCTTTGACCTCTGCAATCTGACTTCCGACCTCTAACCTGCCTTTAGGCCATGGCCCGGCACCCTCCGAGGTAACTGTCCTCCGCAGGAATGTCTGGGATATCATCGGGGTAAGGTCAGAGATGAGAGGTCAGATTGCTGAGGTAAAAAACAGATCCTAGGGGTTTTACCTCTGCAATCTGACTTCTGATCTCTAACCTCATGACGACAGGATCGACCAAATTCGGTGCACGACCGGCGCTGGCTTGCGAGATTGCGGCGGACCGCGTTCTGGCTGGACGCTCGGCTGATGCCGGACGAATGGTCGAAATGTGTTCGGCGCAGGAACTCGCCCCGGGTACCGTGGTCCCCGACTTGATCGAACCGAACCTCCGGGATGGCACCGCAATCCGGCAAGCGATCGAGAGTGCTCTCGGTGGTGTGAGTGGACGCTCGCGCGATGTAATCGCCATTCTTCCCGACACAGCAGTTCGCGTAGTGCTGATGGATTTCGAAACGCTGCCTTCCAAGCCCGAAGAAGCGGAAGCGGTGGTCCGGTTCCGGTTAAAGAAGTCTCTTCCCTTCAACCTGGATGACGCACGAGTCTCGTATCACGCGCAGACAGGCGGAACCGGTTTACGCGCCATCGCAGCCGTGGTGTTGAAAAGCGTTTTGCAGGAATACGAATCTGCGTTTCGGGATGCCGGTTACAACCCCGGAGTCGTGATGCCGTCGATGCTTGCAGCCTTGGGCGCGGCGGACGCGGAGAAGCCCACGTTGGTCGTGAAGGTCGATGCGCGTTCTATCGGCATTGCGATTCTCGATCAGGAACAAGTACTACTGTTTCGCACACTGGAGAATGTCCGCGGAATCACGATCAGCGGCGAGCAGTTGGCTGAAGAGGTGTATCCGTCCGTGGTCTTCTTCCAGGATACTTACAACCTGAATATTGACCGGATTTACGTTGCCGGTCTGCCGGAAACGGTTGGGGCCGCACCTGCTTTGAAAGCACAGACCGGTGCGACCGTCGCGGAATTGGTCGCTGCTTCGCAGATCGGAGCCGTCACTGGCTCGGCACCGCGCTGGCGAATGGCTGGCGTCGTAGGAGCGCTGATCGCATAACCATGCGTCTCGACATCAATCTCGCTACTCGACCCTACGAGGATGCCCGCGAATTCTGGGCGCGCTGGGGAATTGGCGTGGGACTGCTCGGATTATTGACTGCGGTACTGCTCGGCTTTGCCGTGCTTGGCTGGGTGAAGGCGGGAAGAGACCGGCAAGCGATCCAGCATCTTCAGCAGCAGATTGCGGACCGCGACCGTGAACGCGCAGCGGCAGAGCAATTGCTGGCACTGGATGCGAACCGCAGCACTCGTGATCAGTCACAATTTCTGAATGAACTGATCCAGCGCAAGGCGTTCTCGTGGACGCGCGTGTTTGAAGATCTGGAAAAGGTGATGCCTTCCAGCCTGCACGTGGTCGCTCTGAAACCGGAATTGAACGATCAAAATCAGCTGGAACTGGAAATGAAAGTGGCAGCCGACAATCGTGCGGGAGCCGTCGACTTGGTCCACCGCATGGAAGGGTCCAAACACTTTCAGGGAGCGCAGTTAGTGCAGGAAGGTTCTTCCGAGAACGGTGCCGGGGTATCGGCCACGATCGTGGCCGTGTATGTTCCCGACGCAGGCAACAGGAGCGGAAAGTAAATGCCGGAATTACAAGGCTCACGCCGCAAACTGCAAATCGCGATCGCGGCCATGGTAGTGGCTGATCTGATCGCAGTGGGAGTTCTGTTTTCGCCGCTGGTTGGCTCGGCGGAATCGCGGCGCGTCACCATGAGCGAACTCTCCCTGGCGCTGCAGCGGAAGACTCGCGAAGTGGAGCCACTCAAGGGTATCGATAAAAAAATCGTCCTCGCGAAAGGCCAGATCGGCCAGTTTTACCAGGACCGGTTTGCGCCACGCGATTCCGATCTTGCGGCGGAACTGGGTAAGCTTGCCTCCGAAAATGGAGTGCGCATTCTGCAGGCGAAGTACAAGCAGGAAGATGCAACCGGCGCTGGGATTGTCCCGACCGAAATTGAGGGCAACTTCTCCGGCGATTACCTGCAACTGGTGCGGTTCATCAATGCTCTCGAACGGTCGAAGCAATTCTTTACCGTCGACAGCATCAGCCTGGCGGGCGAAAGCCAAGGCCCGGTAAAGCTCGAAGTCAAAATGCATAGCTATTTGCGGACAGGTGTTTAAGTGGAACTGGGAACCAAGAATAAGAAAGAAGTGATCGCGCTGATCGTGCTCGGTGTAATCGGGCTGATCACGACTGCGAACTGGCTCCTGTCGTCGCCGGCGAGCGCGCCCGTGGCGGGGCCGCAGGTCGCTTCCGCCAGCGCTCCCAAACCGGCTGTCCGGCGCACTTCTTCAGGAAAACTCGTCAAGGTCACCGAGCCTCGACTTGATCCGACGCTCGATCTTGATCTGCTGCGCCAGAATGAGCAGATTAAGTATGCGGGCAACGCGAGAAACATTTTCGTGGCCGGATCGGTGGCTCCGATGGGTGACGGAACAACGGATCACCCCAAGAAGCACGTGAAAGAGGCGTATGTCCCTCCGACGATACCGCCGCCGCCGCCGATTGAGTTGAAGTTTTTTGGTTTTGCCAGCAAGCCCGGAGAACCGAAGAAAATCTTCCTGTCTCATGGTGAGGATATCTTCATCGCTTCCGAAGGAGACATCGTCAATCGTCGCTATCGCGTTTTGCACATCTCTCCCATGGCCGTGGACATCGAAGACGTGTTGAACAACAACCGGCAGAGCATTCCGCTCACGCAGGGATAATGAAATGCCGTTCTCAGTTCCCAGTTCCCGGTTCTCAGCAACAACTCCCGCGAGGGCGGGGCTGCGAACAGGAAACTGGAGACCGAAAGCTCTATCCACTCGCAATTCTGCCCGCGGCTACATCCTCATCACATTGATGCTGTTCCTGGCTCTGTTCGCAATGGCGGCACTGGCGGTGTTGCCGGATCTCGTGCAGCAGATCAAGCGCGATCGCGAAGAAGAAATGTTGCACCGCGGAACGGAGTACCGGCGAGCCGTCAAGAAGTATTTCCGTAAATTGGGACGGTATCCGGCTCGGGTTGAGGACCTGGAAAGCACCAACCATCTGCGATTTCTGCGCAAGCGGTATAAGGATCCCCTGGTCGCCGGAAATAAGGACTTCAAGTTTGTGCGTGTTGGCGACCCGCTCCTGACCAACCTGGGCATGGGCATGATCGGCATGGGACCAGGTGGGGGGCTTGGACAGATGCCGGGCCCTGGCTCGATGCCGGGACCAGGTCTGAATCCCGGAACCGGACCAACAGGTAACACGCAACGCATGGTGGCGGCCCAGGGCGGTGGCGTTCGGCCTGCCGGTCCGGACGATGCCAACGCTCCGCCGGTCACTGGGTTGCCTGGACAGGAGAATGCAGGCACGACGAACGCCCCCGCTGGTGATGCTGAAAATGCCGCCCCCGGTGATGCGAAGTCCTCGTCAGACTCAGCCGAGCAAGGCAATAACGTTTTCGGTGGTGGCGCGATTCTCGGCGTGGCCAGCACCAGCAAGGCAAAGTCGATCCGCGAATTCAACAAGAAGAATCACTACAACGATTGGCTGTTTGTTTACGATCAGAACTCTGATCGTGGCGGCTTGCTGCAAGGGCCATTGCAAACCGGAGGCACGATGGGTATCCCCGGGGCGATGCAACCGGGCGCTGCTCCCTCTCCAACGGGCCAGAATGCGCGACCGCAGCCCGGGGGACAGCCATCCGGCGACTCAGAGCCTCCTGAAGAGTGATCAAAACGCCCGACAGGGAGGCGATTCGCGGCGCAGGCCTCTTCGCTAAAAACAAGATAGATTCCAGCTTTGAGTGTATGATCGCTCATCCCCCCTGCTGCTGAACACTGTCCCTTACGGAGGTACCTCATGCAAATTTGGAAATCTCATACTCTTCGTTTTGGCGTCTTGCTGTTGCTGACGACGATTCTTGCGGTCTCAGCATCGGCCGTTACGTTCACCAACGCGAGCCTGAAAGGTGGTTACGGTTACTTAATCAACCGATGGACCGCCGACGTGAGCGTGAACCAGAATGCCGTCGTGGGCGTGATGGTATTCGACGGACTTGGCCACATGACCTTTTCGAATACTGCAGTCTTGGGCGGAATCGTCCAGACAGCTTCCGGAAGTGGGACCTACGCGATCAATGCCAATGGCACGGGGACCATCACTTTCACAACAGGATCGAACCCGCCCGTGTTTGCCATTGTGCTCAACTCAAACGCTGCTGGGCAGGCCAACGGGTTCCAGTTATTGACGAAGAACGACAACAACAATCGCATCGAGAGCGGAACCGCCCTGCTGCAGGATACGGCGGCGACCACTTACACCATTGCCAACGTGAAAGGTAGTTTCGGGCTTCTACTCAATACGTGGACAGCTAACTCTTCTGAGCTCGAAGACGGCATTCTTGCTCTCTTGACCTTTGACGGTAAAGGCAAGATCAAGGGGACTTTTTCGGGCGTGAGTAGCGGAGTATTTGAATCGGGGACGGTCACCGGCACGTACACGGTGAACGCCGACGGACACGGCAGCTTCTCGCTCATCGCTTCCGATGGCGCCACACCCACGATTGCCTTTGCACTGAACACTGCCAAGACCGGATTAGCGAAGGGTTTGCAGGTTCTCGAGACCAGCGGCAGCGGCAACTCGGTGCACAGTGGTACGGCGGTAAAACAGTAAGGCTATCCTTTGCGCTTCAAAACGAAGGCCCCGCCTGAGATACGCGGGGCCTTTTCAAAATCAGGATCGGAAACGCCAATCGTTACGCCTGGAAGGACGATCCACAACCGCACGTGCTCTTGACGTTGGGGTTCTCGAACTTGAAGCCCGCGCCCTCCAGAGTTTCCACGTAGTCCACGTTGGCGCCAGCCAGATACATCAGAGAGGTGGCGTCCACAAAAAGCTTCAGGCCGTCCATCTCGAAAACCTTGTCCATCATGCCAGCACCATTCTCAAAAGCCATGGAGTACTGGAATCCAGAGCAGCCGCCGCCTTGCACAGACAGGCGCAATCCCGCTGGGACCGGGGTCTGCGAAGCCATGATTTCCTTTACCTTGGAAACGGCGCTGGGGGTCATGGTAACGGGCGCAGTCTTGGGTTTTGCCTCGGGTACGGTGGTGGTTGCCATCTGGAATATCTCCTTTGAAAGCCTGATTATACCAAACTCTTTTTGGCTGCCGGCAAGGTCTTTCTGACCAAGGTCACTGGCGCGGCACCTGCTGATTAGATGCAACAGCTTGCGGAAGGACGCTCCTCACTTGCCAAACGGGTCTATAATGCTGGGCAGTAGGAGCCTTTCCCGAACCCACGACGCTCCGGGGTGGCACAGAGCTTGGCGCGGCGATAGAGGCGGATTCGGACAGTTGGCTCCATCTCAGGTCCGAGGTGGCGTATGACTCCAATGGTCGGGCTGCTCATCGCGTGGGGAGTTCTAACGACGATTCTCATCGTCCTGATGATCTACAAGAGCACTCTCACCATGCACGAGGACGATTCGATCTTCCTCAGCGAAACAGAATCACAAATGGAAAAAGAGCAAGTCGAGATTCTGAGTAAGGTGAATAAAATCACCCCCATGATCAAAATCTTGGGCGCGGTCTCGGGCTTAATGATCCTGGTCATCGCAGGAATGTTCATCTATCAAGGCTTGATGATGAACTCGGTTCCGCAATAACCCGATCGGAACGGGCAGCGCGGAAGTTCCTGAACGCTCCAACGCCGGGAAAGTTCCGTACGGATTCTCCGAGGCTTGCTCCTCACGTTGTCCTTTCATGAATCCATCACTTCCCATCGCCATTGTTGGAGGCGGTCCGGCCGGTGCACTCGCCGCAGAGCGCCTGGCGGCCGGCGGGCGAAAAGTACTTCTCTTCGACGAGAAACTCGCCTGGGAAAAGCCCTGTGGCGGCGGTCTCACTCACAAGGCGCTGACACAGTATCCCTTTCTGGCGGAAGCTCGCACCGACTCCAGATTCATTCAACACTGTGAACTGATCAGCCCGGCCGGACGTCGCGTGAGTTTCGAACTACGCCACCCGCTGGCGATCTTCTCGCGCCTCGCATTGAATGGCCTATTGCTGGAACGAGCACTGCGCACTGGAGTGGAAGTGCGCAAAGAACGCGTGACGAGAATCTCGGGAGGCGATGGAGACTGGCGGCTGTTTACATCGGCAGGCGAACATCACGCGCAATATCTGGTGCTAGCGGCAGGCGCGCGCAATTCTCTTCGCAGCCAGTTTGTGTCAGTGATTTCCTCCGACGACCTGATGGTCACGGCTGGGTATTTCATTACCGGCGAGAGTTCCCTGGTACAAATCCAATTCCTGAAGCAGCTCAGCGGATACATCTGGATATTTCCGCGTCCCGATCATCTTTCGGCTGGCATTGCAGCGAAGATGGGTGAGGTTTCCGCCTCCGATCTGCGCCGCCAACTCGAAACCTGGCTCGCGGACAATGGTTTTCACCTCGATGGTGCGCGATTTTTTTCGCACATTCTGCCAGCATTTCGTGCGCAGACTCTCGATGAGATGAAAGTCTCCGGTGAGGGCTGGATGATGATCGGCGACAGCGCTGGGCTCGTCGATCCGATCACCGGCGAAGGCTTGTATTACGCGTTGCGCTCAGCCGAGCTGTGCGCCGAGGCCCTGTTGGCGCAGGAACCCACACGTTACGCGGCGCAACTGGAAGAAGAAGTCGTTTCTGAATTGAAGCTGGCGGCGCGCGTGTCGCAACGTTTCTACCATGGACAGATTTTCGGAGATAGCGTGCTCGAACGCATGATTTCTCTCACCCAGCAAAGCGCAGGTATTCGCGATCTGATGGGCGATTTGTTTGCGGGAATGCAAGGCTACCGTGGACTCAAGACGCGCCTCATGCGAATTGCTCCGGCGCTGGCGTTGGCGGCGATGACCGGGGCGCTAGGTTTTCCGGGCAAGCCGTCAGAACCGATCAAGCATCCATCGTAGAGACGCGGCTGGCCGCGTCTCTACATGGAGATCTTCTTTAGCGGTATCTGCCAGGCCTAGGCGGCTTTCTCTTTCAGGTTGGCGATGTCGTCGAGCAGCACTTTTTCGTGCCCTTCGGGATTCACCTTCTCGTAGACCTTGCGAACGATCCCCTTGGGATCGACCACAAACGTGGTCCGCTCCCAGAATTTCATTCCCTTCCACTCTGACTGGCCCAGCCCCAATGTCTTCATCAAGCTGGAATCTGTGTCGGCGAGGAGGTCAATCGTAAAGGCGAACTTGGTGCAGAAATTCTTGTGCGACGCCGAATCATCTGCGCTGACACCGGCGATCTTGATTCCGGCCGCGTCAAAATCGGACTTAGTGGCAGTGAAGGCCTTGCCTTGGATGGTGCAGCCGGGCGTGTCATCTTTCGGATAAAAGTAGACCACCAGCCAATGTCCGGCATAGTCGCTGAGTTGCGTGAGCTTGCCGTCCTGATTGGGCAGCGAGAAATTCGGGAAGGGTTTGCCAGCAGAAAACATGAGGGAGTCCTTTCGTGCAAAGACGTTAGCGAAAATTGTAGCAGGCGAATAGGATGGGCAAGGCATCTTGCACTGCTATCGGCCCAAGCGCACGATGATCAGAGGCGCGCACTTGCGGAGTCGTGAGCGCACTTTAGTCCATGTACTTGCGGATGTTTTCCGTTCGCTCTTCAGTGCTTCTCGAGGCTCTATCGGCGAGGAAGCGCGCAGGCTACGATTTGTCCAGAGGTGTACGTTCCATGGGCGCAAACATGAAGACTGGTAAGGTTTTGACCCTACTGCTGTTAGCAGGCCTGACCTTCGGTTGCGGTGGAAGCAGCTACGGCGGAGGAGGCGGGGGCGGGGGAACAGCGCCGTCGGCTCCCACGGGGCTTGCCGCCACACCCGGCGATCAGCAGGCCAGCCTGACTTGGAACGCCAGCAGCGGAGCAACCAGTTATCACGTAAAGCGGGCAACCGCGAACGGAGGACCCTACACGCAAGCCGGATCACCCACCGCCACCACCTACACCGATAGCGGCCTCACGAACGGTACGGAATACTTCTATGTAGTTTCCGCAGTGAATTCCTACGGAGAAAGCACGAATTCCACCGCCGTTTCGACCATTCCGAACCTGCCGATACCGCCGATACCCACGGGTGTGAGTGCCACGCCTGGCAACCAGCAAATAAGCCTTTCGTGGACGGCCAGTGCGCGCGCTTCCAGTTATCACGTGAAGCGCTCCACCACCAGCGGCGGCCCCTATACGCAGGTTGGTGCACCCACGGGCACGAGTTACACGGACACCGCCCTTACCAATGGAACCACGTACTACTACGTCGTATCGGCGCTGAATGCGAGAGGCGAGAGCGGCAATTCAACTCAAGTGAGCGCCACGCCGACCGGCGGAGTGAATGTGACCGTCACCGTCGATCCGACGCAAACGAAGCCGGTTTCACCCTATATCTACGGCCTCAATTTCTATACCGGCATCACGGGCGCTCCGCCCCACCTCACGCTCGATCGTGCGGGTGGAAATCGCTGGACGGCCTACAACTGGGAGACGAACGCTTCGAATGCCGGGAGCGACTTCTTCTATCAGAACGACAACTTCCTGAGTTCGAGCAGCACTCCAGCGGAGGCGGTTCGCAGTTTCGTCGCCGCTGACCACGGCCTCGGAATCGCCAGCGTCATGACCGTTCAACTGCAGGGCCTGGTATCGGCCGATGAGAGTGGTCCGGTCGACATCAGCAACCCGCCCGACTTGTCGCGTTTCAAACAGGTGGTCGACAAGAAGAGCACCGTCACACCCGCTCCTTTCACAATCAGCCCCGACAACACGGACGCTAACGTCTACATGGACGAATTTGTCTGGGCAATGGACCAGAAGTTGCCGGGAATCTTTGCCGCCAATGCTTCCCTACCGACATTTGTGAGTCTCGACAACGAGCCCGAACTTTGGAACTCCACCCACCTGGAAGTGCAGGGGCATAACCCAGTCACGTCGGACAACTACATCGCAAAGACGATCACGCTCACGAAAGCCTTGAAAGACCAATTCCCGAACCTGATGATTTTCGGGCCCGTGCACTACGGATTCCTCGGCATCTACAACTGGCAGGGCGAACTCGCGGCCACGCCGAATGGGGCCAACTGGTTCCCCGATAAATATCTGGCGGCCCTCAAGACCGCGTCCAATACCTATGGCAAGCGACTGGTGGATGTCTACGACTTCCACTGGTATTCGGAAGCAACCGACGGCACCACGCGCGTGACCAACATGACCGGATCGAATCTGACTGCGGCCCAGGTGCAGGCCATTGTGCAGAGCCCACGCAGCCTGTGGGATCCGTCATTTACGGAAACATCCTGGATTACCCATGATGTGCTGGGCGGACCCATCAATCTGCTGCCCAGACTGCAGACAAAAATCGCGGCTGGATATCCGGGCACAAAAATCTCAATCACCGAATATGAAAACGGCGGCGACAACCACATTGCCGGAACCATCGCTCAGGCAGATAACCTCGGCATCTTCGGCAGCCAGGGGATCTATGCGGCAACCCTATGGCCGCTCGGCAACGTCCCCTACATTTTCGCGGGATTCCGTGCCTATCGCGGCTTTGACGGAGCCAACTCCCACTTCGGCGATACCTCGTTGCAAGCGACATCAAGCAACGTGCAAAACGTGATGGTCTATGCCAGTTCCGATACGACCCATCCCGGACGCATCGTATTCGTCGCCATCAACCGGGCTACAACCCAGCAGGTCACTGCAATCAACGGTGCGACCCTGTCAGGGACCGCTTCCGTGTATCAGATGACAGCGACTTCGGCGCAGGGGCAGAATCCGATTCATCCGGTGCTGGTGCAGACGACGCCGGTGAGTGGGACGTCGATGACGATTACGCTGCCGGCCTTGAGTGTGTCAACAATTGAGGTGAAGTAGCACCGCAGCGATACTCGCTTTTGGGCGGTGCGGCGTTCCAATGCTGCGCCACCCAAGAGCAACTTCAACATCCGTCACCGGATTCTTCTTCTCCACCCGACCAACAGATGTTTGCACATCACAGCCTCCTCCTTACTCCGAGCGTATGATTTTCAGGTCGAACCGCAGCGCACATGAGGCCGGTTGTGCACGCATCTTTGGTGATGATGATGCGCACCCGACCGAGGTACGCGCGGCGACAATTTGTAATCATAAATACAAGGTGGATAACGTGAAGACGAAGAAAGGCGTTATTGGAATCCTAACTGGTGGCGGCGACGTACCTGGCTTGAACCCCGCCATCCGGGCTGTAACAATCCGCGCACTGCGCGAGGGCTGCGAAGTGATTGGCATTCGCCGGGGATGGGGCGGGCTGGTCGACATCGTCCGCGAAAAAGACTACGACAATAGCGAGAACTACCAGACGCTTTCGGAGGACTTGGTCAACCGCACAGGACGCACAGGAGGCACGTTCCTGCATACGTCCCGTACCAACCCCAGCCGGGTCAGCAAGGCCAGCGTGCCGGCGCATCTGCAGTCGACTTACAACGCCGAGAAGAACGACCTGACCGCAGAAGTTCTGAAGAATCTGGACTGGCTCGGCATCGATTACCTCATCCCGATCGGCGGAGATGACACGCTGAGCTACGGCGTGCGCCTGTATCAGGAGGGCGTGAAGGTCGTCGCCATCCCCAAGACAATGGACAACGATGTCCCCGGCACCGACTACTGCATCGGCTTCAGCACCTGCGTGACCCGCACCATCTCCATGACCAACAGCCTTCGCACGAGCGCGGGCTCCCATGAGCGATTCATGGTGCTCGAGGTCTTCGGCCGTTATGCCGGATTCACAGCCATGCTCCCCACTATGGCCGGAGCCGCGAATCGGTGCGTGATCCCGGAGCACAAGTTCGACATCGAGCGACTCGCCGAATTACTCGCTTATGACCGTCAGAAAAATCCCAGCCATTATTCCGTCGTTCTGGTTTCCGAGGGAGCGATGTTTCAAGGCGGAGAGATGATCTTCGAAGCCGAGACCACGGACGCCTTTGGCCACAAGAAACTGGGCGGTATCGGAGACCTGGTATCCGAGAAACTGAAAGAGATTTCGCCGAAGTACAACAAGGGAAAAACCATCGACATCATCAATCAGAAACTTGGCTACCTGGTACGGTGCGGCGATCCGGATGCGATCGATTCCATTGTCCCCATGGCCTATGGCAACCTGGCCCTCGACCTGCTTCTCGGCAAGATTCACGGACGGCTGGTCGTTCTCAGAAACGGCCGATACGATAACATGCCGATCGACACGGTCACGTCCATGAAGAAAGTCGTGAACGTTAAGGAGCAGTACAACATTGACCGCCTGCGCCCGCACTACAAGAGCTTCGAGATGAAGCCGTTGTTCATTATGACTAGCGAGATGGGATAACGGCATCACCGGGCGAGTGGCTCTAGCGATTGATGATGGGACGGAGGAATCCGTTTTTTGGGTGGCGCAGCGGTTTACCGCTGCGATCAGATGCTATTTCATGATGGGGTTTAGCCCCTGCGGTTTGGCTCGTGACTCTCAGCGGTGATTGCGACTGCGGACAGTCCCCCAGCGGCTGAAGCCGTCGAGTTCAGTCTTGGACCGCAGCGCTGAAGCGCTGCGCCACCCAAAAGCAAGTGGAACATCTCCGGGAGTTTGACCCTTTGCTATTGGAGGCTTATTCCAATCCCAACTCTTTCGCCAGCGACTTCCACTTCCCGTCCACCGCCGCGCGCGTGTCCGCATCCATCAAAATCTCATCCGGCCACGGACGCGCAAATCCTTCTGTCGACCACTTTCGCGTTGCGTCGATGCCCATCTTTGATCCGTAGTTGGCGAGGCGGGACGCGTGGTCGAGAGAATCGACTGGTCCCATCGTGAACTGGATGTCGCGCTCCGGATCAATGTTGTTCAACGCTTTCAGCGTGACGTCGGCAACGTCCTGGACGTTAACGTCTTCGTCCACCACGATGATGCACTTCGTGAACATGGCCTGCCCGAGCGACCAGATGGCATTCATAACTTTGCGGGCCTGTCCGGGATAGGACTTGCGGATGGAGACGATCATCAGATTATGGAAGACGCCTTCGATGGGCAGATTGACGTCGACGATCTCGGGGATAGTCAACTTCATCAGCGGGAGGAAGATGCGTTCGACGGCTTTGCCCATCCATGCATCTTCCTGCGGAGGCTTGCCCACTACCGTGGTCGCATAGATCGGATCTTTCCGGTGGGTGATGCAGGTAACGTGAAATACCGGGTACAGATCTTCGAGTGAATAGAATCCCGTGTGGTCGCCGAACGGACCTTCCATCTTCAGTTCGTCGAGTTTCACGTAGCCTTCGAGAACGATCTCAGCATCGGCGGGAACTTCCAGGTCGATCGTTTCGCACTTCACGAGTTCGACCGGTTTCTGGCGGAGGAATCCGGCAATGATGAATTCTTCGACATCCGGTGGTGCGGGAACGATGGCGGAGAAGGTCAGAGCTGGGTCGGTACCAATCACAACCGCGACATCCATCCTGCCTTCGGGACGATCTCCAGCGGCGAGCATGGTCGCGCCGGCCGAGCGAGCCATCAAGTCGACGGCGGCGCGAGCCTGTGCTCCAGCACTTCCGTCATGTTCGATGGACTGCCGCATGCGGTCGCGATAATGTTCCGCAGCTACTTTCTGGCGTTGCCAGTGCATGCCGGTCGATTGCTCGTCGTGAACCTGCATGCGATACATGCCGACGTTGCGCTTCCCGGTTTTCGGATCGCGGGTGATCACGCACGGCAAAGTGATAAATCGCCCGGCATCTTTCGGCCAACATTGCAGAATGGGAAAATCAAGCAATGAAAACCCGTCCCGCTTGATCACTTCCTTACAAGGGCCGGTGGGAACTGTCTTCGGAAAGAATTTGCCCATTTCGGCCAGCATCGGCAGCATCTTTACTTTGTCGAGAAAGCCTTGCGGAGACTTCACGTCCATGAAGGCGCGAATGCGATCGGCAACTTCATCCAGCGAATCGACCTCGAGCGCCATCCGCATGCGCCGCGCGGATCCAAACTGGTTGATGAGCAGCTTTCCGCCAGGATAGCCCTTGATGTTTTCGAACAGCAGCGCCTTTCCGCCAACAATGCCCTGCTTGTCGCGGCTCTTGGAGACGCGGTCGGCGATTTCGGCAATTTCCAATATCGGGTCTACTTCCGTGCGGATGCGTTTCAGTTCCCCAGCGCGGTCGAGCGCCTTGATCCAATCTCGCAGATCGTCGTAGGCCAAAATTCCTCCCGGGATGACAGACGATTATATGACGGGCCGCCAAAACACATTCACCACAGGGCCACAGAGAAAATCCAGTTTGGTTTGTGTCTCTGCGGTGAACACGACTGGACCCTCTTCCACATTTCCCGCTCTGCGACTAGGATATGGATGCGAATTCTGTACTCATCTGTCTTGCTGGAGGAAAAATGATCCGCCTGAAGGTGAATGGGCAAGAAAAGACGTTTGACGGCGATCCGGACATGCCGCTGCTGTGGTATCTGCGCGACGTTGCCGGACTCACAGGCACGAAATTTGGGTGCGGGATGTCCCTGTGCGGAGCGTGCACGGTGCATCAGAATGGCGAGGCCATTCGGTCCTGCACGACGGCGATGAAGGAAGTGAGCGGCGCGGAGATCACTACCATCGAAGGCATCGCGCCCATGCATCCCGTGCAGAAGGCGTGGATGGAGATTCGCGTCCCCCAGTGCGGCTACTGCCAGACGGGACAGATCATGCAAGCGATCGCATTACTGAAGGACAACAAGAATCCGACTGACCAGGATATCGACACGGTGATGTCCGGCAACCTGTGCCGCTGTGGAACGTATTCGCGCATCCGGGCGGCCATTCATCAGGCTGCGAAGGAGACGGTATGAAGCGTATCGAGAATGTTTCCCGTCGCGGATTTATCCAGGGAGCGCTGGTCGGCGGAGCATTTGTGCTCAGCGCGCGCTATATTCCTCAACCGCTTTGGGCCGCTGAGGGCGAAGCTGCTCCGGCGTTCGACCCGAGTCTGTGGGTGACAATTTCTCCGGACGGCGCGGTGACGATCGTCGCGGGCCGATCCGAGATGGGATGCGGCAGCCGCACTGCACTGCCTTTGGTCGTTGCTGATGAGCTCGATGCGGATTGGTCCAAGGTGAAGATTGACCAGGCGGTCGGCGACCCAAAATACGGTGATCAGGACACGGATGGATCTCATTCCGTCCGCAGCTTTTTTGATCAGATGCGACAGGTCGGAGCCGCGGGAAGAGCGATGCTGATCAGCGCCGCCGCCGCGCAATGGAATGTTTCGGCCAAAGACTGCACCACAGAACCTCACTTCGTCGTGCATCGTGCTAGCGGTCGCAAACTCGGATACGGTGAACTGGCTGGCGCCGCCGCCAAGTTGCCAGTTCCAAAAGTCGACGACTTGCAGCTCAAGCCGCGCTCGGAATGGCGATACATCGGCAAGGAAACGAATGCGCTGTTCGACCTTTCCGATATCGTCACCGGGAAAGCGACCTTCGGCATGGACGCAACCATGCCGGGCATGGTCTTCGCGTCGATCGAGCATCCGCCAGTACTCGGCCAGAAGATCAAATCCTATGACGACAAGGCGGCTCTGAAAGTCCCGGGAGTCAAGCAAACACTGACTCTCGAAACCGTCCAGCCACCGCACAAGTTTCTGCCTCTGGGTGGCGTCGCCGTAATCGCCGACAGCACGTGGGCGGCGTTCCAGGGACGCAAGAGCCTGAAAATCGAATGGGGCAGCAGCCCGCATTCGTCCTACAACTCAGCGGCCTATCGCAAGTCGCTCGAAGCAACATCCAAGAAGCCTTGCAAAGTTGCTCGCAACATCGGCGACGTGGACGCGGTGTTCGCAAAGGGTGGAAAGATCATCGAAGCCGAATACTACGCACCCCATCTGGCGCATGCTTCGATGGAACCGCCCGTCGCAGTGGCTGAGTATCGTGATGGCAAGGTTTTGGCGTGGGCGCCGACGCAGAATCCTCAGGCGGTGCAGGACACAGTGGCCTCGGCGCTCGGCATCAAGAAGGAAGATGTAACCTGCCATGTCACGCTGCTGGGCGGCGGTTTTGGACGCAAGTCAAAACCAGACCAGGTCGCGGAAGCGGCCGTTCTCTCGAAGCAACTTGGCAAGCCCGTCAAAGTTGTCTGGACTCGCGAAGACGATATTCGCTTTGGCTTTTTTCACTCGGTTGCAGCCATGTACATGAAAGCGGCGATCGGGTCGGACGGCAAGCCGACAGCGTGGCTCCAGCGCAGTGTGTTTCCTCCGATCAATTCGACTTTCGAAGCGGGCGCCACCTATGGCGACGACGAAATGGGTCTGGGGTGGAACAACGTGCCCTTCGACATCCCCAATCATCGCGCAGAAAACGGGCCAGCCGACTATCACGTTCGCATCGGATGGCTGCGCAGTGTCGCGAATATTTATCACGCATTCGCAGTCCATTGCTTTGCCGACGAACTGGCAAAATCCGCAGGTAAAGATTCGGTGCAATATCTGCTGGACCTGATTGGGCCGGCGCGAATCATTGACCTGGGCGCCAAGGGCGACGACGCGGAAGAAGCTAAGGCTTATCCGCTCGATACTGGACGCATGCGCCGCGTGCTCGAGATTGCCGCTGAAAAATCAGGTTGGGGCAAGCGCCCCATGGGCAAAGGGCGCGGCATGGGCGTCGCCGTCCACCGCAGCTTTTTGACTTACGTTGCCACGGTGGTTGAAGTCGAGGTGGATGCCAAGGGTCAAGTACATATTCCCGGAGTCTGGACTGCGGTAGATGCGGGAACCATCGTCAGCCCCGACAATATCCGCAATCAATTCGAAGGCGCAGCGGTATTTGGAACGAGTCTCGCGCTCTATAGTGAAATAACAGCCACCAATGGAGTGATCAATCAGGGCAATTTCAACGACTATCAGCTGGCACGCATGAACCACTCTCCTCGCAAGATCGACGTCACGATTGTCGCGAGTGATGCGCCGCCGGCAGGCGTTGGGGAACCTGGGGTTCCGCCAGTTGCGCCAGCATTGTGTAACGCGATCTTTGCGGCGACGGGAAAACGCGTGCGCGAATTGCCGGTGTCGAAGACGAAACTGGTGTAGAGCAACCGGCTTTGATCAAGAACGATCGAAAGGAAGCACGCGTGTTCCAGCGAATTCCATTGATTGCCCTCTTGCTGTCGTTGTGCGCGTCTGCGCAAGAGATCACTGTCGCCGCCGCTGCCGACCTCTCCACGGCGCTCCCCGAAATCGCGGCTGCCTACGCCAAACAATCGGGGCAAGTGGTCAAATTGTCGTTCGGTTCTTCCGGCAACCTTACGACACAGATTCAGAACGGCGCGCCTTTTGACGTTTTCTTTTCGGCCGACGAGAGTTATCCGACGCAACTCATCGAAGGAGGCCTCGCCGAAAAGGACTCGCTCTATCGTTACGCAGTTGGACGACTGGTTCTGTGGGTACCGAACGATGTTCCCGTCGACGTGCAAAAGCTGGAAATTAAGTCGCTGCTCGATCCTGCTGTAAAGAAGATCGCCATCGCGAACCCTGCCCACGCTCCCTACGGACGCGCCGCAGAGTCCGCATTGAAGAACCTTGGTGTCTACGATCAGATTTCGTCCAAGCTCGTGTTGGGCGAGAGCATTTCGCAAACCGCGCAGTTTGTGGAATCGGGCAACGCACAGGCCGGCATGCTGGCGTTGTCGCACGCTCTATCCCCGAATCTGAAAGACAACGGCCACTACTGGACCGTGCCACTCAATGCCTATCCCACGCTGAACCAGGCTGCAGTCGTGCTTTCCAAGTCGAAACAGCAGGCCGCGGCTCGCAAGTTCCTGGATTTTGTGCGCGGACCTGATGGCTCTTCCCTCCTGAAGAAATACGGCTTCAGCCTGCCCGAGGAGAAGCACTAACGTGAATTGGGAGGCGTTCTGGCTTACGGTTCGCCTCGCCGCCATTGTCTCCGCATTGTTGCTGGCGATTGGCGTTCCGATCGCCTACTGGCTGACGTATTCACGCTGGCGCGGAAAGTTCCTGATCGAAGCTCTGATTGCCCTGCCGATTGTCTTACCTCCCACGGTATTGGGCCTTTACGTACTCATGGCTCTAGGGTCGCGCAGTCCGATAGGGCGGTATTGGGAGTCGTGGACTGGGCATCCGCTCGCGTTTACGTTTGAAGGATTGATCATCGGCAGCGTGCTCTATAGCCTGCCGTTTGCCGTGCAGCCATTCGCGGCATCTTTTTCGGGAGTTGATCTGAAATTGCTGCAGGCCTCGGCATCGCTGGGGCAATCGCCGATCCGCACGTTTCGACGTGTCGTGCTTCCCCTTTCCAAGGCCGGACTGGTCACAGGCTTCGTGCTCAGCTTCGCGCACACGCTCGGCGAATTCGGTGTGGTATTGATGATCGGCGGCAATATTCCTGGAGTGACTCGAACAATCTCGATCGATATCTACGATCAAGTGCAAGCAGGCAATTATTCTGCCGCGTATCAAACGGCATTGCTGCTGCTGATCATTTCTTTTGTTGTGCTGTCCGTCGTGTATGGCGTCAACCGCCGCGTTTGGACTATAGGTCCGTCGAAATGACAGCTGACGGCACACTCCCAAATAGCGGTGGCGGAGCATCGGATCTGGAAGTCCGCATCCGCAAAGCCTTCTCGAATGCTGAGTCCGCGTTCGACCTGGATCTTCATTTTCGAGCAGCGCCCGGATTCACCATTCTGTTTGGCGCGTCCGGCGCCGGAAAAACTACCGTCCTCGATTCCATTTCCGGCTTGGCGCGTCCGGATCATGGACGGATCTCTGTTGGCGGCGAAATCTTGTTTGATTCGGATTCGAAGCGAGATGTGCCTGCCTGGAAACGAGCGATTGGCTACGTTATTCAGGACTTGGCTCTGTTCCCGCACCTAACCGCTCAGGAAAACGTTGCATTCGGATTGCATGCGCTTGGAGCCTCCGAACAGCAGAATCGAAGTCGCGAAATGCTTCGGGCATTTCACATTGAGCACCTCGGCGAACGGCGGCCTTCACAAATTTCCGGCGGCGAGCGCCAACGGGTGGCGCTGGCTCGCACTCTGGTTACGCAGCCGCGCGCGTTGTTGCTCGACGAGCCGCTCGCTGCTCTTGATCGTCCAACGAAGACGCGGATTCTCGACGACCTGAGGCTGTGGAACCAATCGCACCAAGTTCCCATTCTCTATGTCACACATAGCCATGAGGAGGTGTTCGCGCTCGGCGAGCACGTCATCGCACTTTCTGCGGGACGAATCGTCGCACAAGGCCTGCCGCACGAAGTCATGAGTGTGCCGCGACTGGAGACGGTTGCCCAACTACTGGGGTTCGAAAATATATTCGACGCTCGCGTGACATCGCTCCACGAAGAACGAGGCACGATGACGTGCTGCCTGAGCGCGGGGACGGTAGAGTTGGAAACACCGCTGGTTCGCGCGGACATTGGAACGCAGTTGCGGGTTGGAATCCGCGCCGGCGACCTGCTGCTCGCCACCGAACAACCGCGCGGATTGAGTGCCCGCAATGTCATTGCCGGGACGATCCGAAACATCGAGCGGAGGGATGTCATCATCTCGACGGTTGTGGAGTGCAGCGGCACTGACTTTGAAGTCCACCTCACATTGGCAGCGAGAGACTCGTTGCAGTTGGCACCGGGAAAGAGCGTATGGGTCGTAGTAAAGACGCACTCGTGTCACTTGATGGCTGGTGCTCGCTGACCAACGGATCCCTCAGCGGCTAAAGCCGTATCGAGTTGAATCGCCTAACCGCAGCGGTGAACCGCTGCGCCACCCAAAGGCAACACCGGATCGTTAACTCAGCGGCTTTGCTTGGTCAGTTTCTGCAAGGCTGCGTCCTGTTCCCTCTCCAACGCGATCACCGCAACCCACTGCCCATCGCTATTCTTCTGAAAGACAACCTTCCCGCCTAGCTGCGCAGCAATATCTTCTGGCGGCAAATCCCGGTGGTAGCCGAAGAATTTCTCTTTGAGATTCTGCCAGGGTAGCCAGTCTTCCAGCAAAGGACGACTTGGCTGATACTTGGTCGAGAATACGAGAGCGACGTCGAACTGATTGCTAGCCGCTGCGGCAATCGAGATTTGTCCGGGAGTGAAGTCTTCTATCCGTACGACTGGCAACGGCGGCGAGACATAGCCCAACCATGGCCGCGAGAGTTCATCCGACGCCGGCCACGCCGTCAATACGCGAGCTTTCGGATACCGCAAGGCGAGCAATCGTTCGGCCTCGGCGTGCATCACCACGTAGTCGCGATAGGCAAGGTTGTCTTCGATGGCGAATCCATAGGGTGGATTGGTGAACAGTCCCGCGACAAAGGCGATCGCAACCAGACCCACTACCAATCGCCAGTAGCGAACGCGCCGCCAGATCGTAGAGACGAGCACTAAGATCACCAGGGGCACGACCGGCAACATGTAGCGAGCGAGTACGGCTCCTCCCACAACAGACATGAATGCGAGATATGCGAGGAGTACCACCAGAAAAATCAACTGAATCCAGAGGGCGATCCTCGCGCGTGGGACTCCCGCCGTAACCTGTGCGCCGCGGCGCATTGCCAGCACAGCGCCAGCGGTCAACAAGTACAAGCTGAAATATCCGAATACTTCCCAGATGCGCAAGCCCAGGGCCAATGGGATTCGGAGCGGATTGAGGGTCGCCGTCACGTTGTAGCGAAGGAATTCAGGATTGCCGAATAGGAACCCAGTCTTCGCGTAGTGATACGTGTACCAGCAAATCAGCAACAGCACTGGCGCCAGCAAGGTGTACGCACGCGAACGGCGTGCAACAGATGGAAAGAAATCCGGTCGACGCGAGCGCATAACGAGGGCGAGAAGTTCCCATCCAAACAAAGCCATGGGAGCCACAATCGCCGTTTCCTTGGCGAGCACTGCCAGTGAAAACCAGAGCGCTGTGCTCCACGGACGATCTTCGAGATAGGCCAGCAGTCCCCAGAATGTGAGCCCTGCCGCGGCCAGATCAACATGCGCGAGCGAACTCTGCGTAAAGAATACTGGATACAGCGCGGTCAGAAGCACTGTCGCTGATGCCACGGAGAGATTCGTGACCAGGCGCGACAACCGAAACAGTCCAAGCAGCGTGAACGCGGCTACGGCCAGCATCGCCGATCGCGTAACCAGCGAAGAATATCCGGCCACTTTCCACGCGAGCGCCAACCAGGCCATCACCAGAGGCGGATGAGCATTGGAAGGTGTCGAGTGTGGGATCAGCGTGCCTGTGAGAAGCAGATCGCGGGCTGCGGGGATGTAGTATCCCGCTTCATCCCAAAAATACGGCAACCGCAGCAACGGCGCATGCAGCAGCATGAGCACGGCGAAGAACAATGCGAAGAGAAGCAGGTGCTGCGTCCACGGGGGCGATGCGGGTCGTGAACGCGCTCCGCCGGAAGGAATTGCCTTCATTAGTGTACTGGACCGCCAGGCGCACGCGGATCAAGCTGAATCGGCCCGAAGGCAGCTTCATAGTTGGCGACATTCTGTTGCAGGAGCGCCATCAACGCTTTCGCTTGTTGCGGACTAAGATACACTCCCTGAAAATTGCGCAGTTCCACTTGCGTTTCCGAACTCTGCTGCATGGTTCCAAAGACAAGAAAGAAATCCCACACATTGACCCGGATCTGCACACTGTTGGCATAGGCTTCGCGATAGTCCGCGGTGTTGGAGAATTTTACGTTCGGTTGTGGCTGCGTATTCATGACAGAAGTGTATCGTCTGGCAGTTCAGCAGGCAAAGATGAGCGATCGCAATTTCGGTGGAGACGGGGCAAGCCCCGTCTCTACGGCAATAGCTCGTAGCTCACGAACGCGAACTTCTTTGAGTCCGGCGACCACGAGTTGACGTTGATCGAGCCCTGCCCTCCGAACAACTGCGTGAGAACAGGAATCCCGTCTTCGTCCTGAGGAATCTGCGCAGGCGCATCGCTCGCGGGCAGGGGGATCATCCGCAACTGGACTGCTGTTTTAAAATCATGCCCTTTGGTGCCGGCCGGGAATGTTAGAAACGCGAGCCACTTGCTGTCCGGAGAGGGATGCGGGAACCAGTCCTCGCCAGCATCGCCGGTCACGCGCTGTGCCTGATTATCATTGGCGCCGGCGCCCTCTGATGGAAACCGCCAAATGTCCCATCCCCCCGACCGATCGGTGTTGATGTAGATCCATTTTCCGTCGGGCGAGTAATCGGGACCGTCATCAAAACCGGGGCTCGTAGTCAGCCTCTCCTCTTGGCCGCCTCGAGATGAAATGCGGTAGATGTCAAAATTGCCGTTCCGCTCGCCAACAAACGCCAGCCAGCGGCCATCTGGCGACCATCCGTGAAAATAGCTTGGAATATTTGCGGTCACGACTTGCGGACTGCTGCCATCGGCGTTGGCTACATACACCTGCGAGCCATCGGCGGGTTCGTGCGACGCGGAGAATGCCAACCGCTTACCATCCGGTGAAAGCGCCTTGTCGTTATTACATTCATAGCCCTTATCCAGTGCGAGTTTCTCCGGCTGCGGCTGTCCGGTCGCATCCAACGGGAAGCGGTAGATCACTCCACCCGAGTTTGCGATGAGGTATTTTCCATCCGGCGACCAGTTCGGCGCCTCCCACAATGTGTCGGCGCTATACACGACTTGCACGCTCTTGCTCGTCAGGTCGTAAATCGAAATCCTGCTGCGCACGTTTTCTGGATTCGCGTGTGCCTCGGTCGCGGGCAGTTCCTGGATGCTTACGTTGGAGAACACAGCCGTCTCAAGCACTTTCGCATCGTGCGAGCAGACGCCGATCCCGACATAGACCGCGCCTTCCATGCCGACGGTTGCGGGAATTGCCGGGACCAATTGTTCTCCCGGCCTACCTGCGGACATCAAGAACTGCGCTCCTCGCCGCTCCAGTCGAATTCGAACGGGAGCTGTCACACTCGATCGCACTTCGGAGGTCTCGGCACCGGGAATTGGCCGAAACTGGAGTGCGGTTAAGCCATCCCCGTGCAATGCGACATCGGCGTAGGCAGCATTTGGATCGAGGCTCTGGCGCACGACCAGCACGGCTTTGCGATGATCCTCGACGCCTTTACCCACAAACTGGACATCGGCCGTGAGCGCGAAGTTTCCGGACATGCGCTTCCACAAGAAATGAAATGCGTCCAGCGACGCCCACATGTTGGCGCCGCCGCCCGTAACCCGATATTCGCCCTTCGCGGCGTCGTAGACAGCGGAACCAGCCCACGGATTGGCGCCGACGTCACCCTGCGCCTCGAATAGGCCGATGGATGCTGAACTTGGCTGCGCGTCGGCGGGAATCGAATACACCAATAGGAACAAAGCCAAAAGTGCGAACAGGTAACAACGAAGCTTCGACAAAGGGTTCATAGAAGATTTCCGGTTCTGAACATTCTCAAACATTGCGATTCCACAGCACTTTACCACTTGGGATGAACTTTGCGGATTTGGAAACTCCGATTATGCAGCGTCGCCGGTGATCCGATCCCCTTTCGCCAACGCACACACAATTTCCCGGTTACGAATCTGTATGGAGTTCCCCTACAATGCTGCCCACGGGGTCTGCTGTACACTTCAAGAAACTGAGCAAGAATGTATCCCATGGCAACTGCGGAAACAGGGAATCTGGAAAACGAATCGGACCAGGGCGGTCAGGCTGCCGGCGCTTGTGTAATGGTGCTTTTCGGCGCTGCTGGCGACCTGACCAAGCGCAAACTGGTTCCGGCATTGTTCAACCTCGTCAAAGCCAAGCTGCTACCCAAGGATTTCGCAGTCCTGGGTGTTTCCGTCGACGACCTGACTCTTGAACAATTTCGCACCCAAGTCACTGGATTTCTTCCCGCTGAAGATCGCGGCACGGAACACTGGCAGTGGTTCACGGAGCGGCTCTTCTACCAGCGTGGAGAGTTCTCCGATCCCAACATGTACACGGCGCTGGCAGCTCGCCTGGCCGGTATAGACCAGGACCGCCAGACCGCCGCCAATTACATGTTCTATCTGGCGACGTCGCCGAAATTCTTTGGACCGATCGTGCAGCATCTGGGAGTAGCTGGTCTAGCCAAGCAAGAAGGCGGGAAATGGCGCCGAGTGATCATTGAAAAGCCTTTCGGCCATGATCTTGCGTCCGCAAAGGCTCTTAACCGCGAGATCAAAAGCGTACTGAACGAAAATCAGATTTACCGTATCGATCACTACCTGGGCAAAGAAACGGTTCAGAACATCATGGTGTTCCGGTTCGACAACGCTATCTTCGAACCGATCTGGAACCGGCGCTACATCGATCATGTGCAGATTACGAATGCCGAAACGGTAGGCGTAGAACAGCGCGGCGGATACTTCGACACCGCTGGAACGTTGCGGGACATGGTTCCGAATCACCTGATGCAACTGCTCAGTTTGACCGCGATGGAATCCCCGGCCTCATTCCAGGCGGACGCCGTACGTAATGAGCAGGCGAAAGTTCTGCACGCGATTCAACCGCTGGATTCCGAGGACGTCTTGAATCGCACGGTGCGCGGGCAGTACGGCGAGGGCATCGTAAACGGCGAAAAAGTTCCGGGCTACCGGACAGAGACAGGTGTTTCTCCGGATTCGAGAACCGAGACCTACGTTGCGATGAAGCTAACGGTCGACAACTGGCGCTGGGCGGGAGTTCCCTTCTACCTCCGAACTGCCAAACGCATGGCGCAGCGGCATACCGAGATTGCCATCCAGTTCAAGAGCACTCCTTTTGACTTGTTCCACAGTTCCGCGTTTCACAAATTGCATACCAATACACTTGTGATCCGCATTCAGCCGGTCGAAGGAATTTCGCTGAGCTTCGGCGCGAAGATTCCGGGCGCAATTCTTAAAGTTGGCTCGGTAGACATGAGTTTCGAATATTCGAAATATTTTGGAGCGGACGCCCACACTGGCTACGAAGTACTTCTCTATGACTGCATGATCGGCGACGCAACCTTGTTTCAACGAGCCGACATGGTGGAGGCAGGATGGAGCGTGGTCGATCCCGTGCTCGATGTGTGGACCGCCCTTCCGCCCCGCAAATTTCCTAATTACGCCGCCGGTTCCTGGGGCCCAAAAGATGCCGACGAACTGTTGGAGCGCGACGAGCGCCGATGGAGGAAAATAGAGCCATGATTCTCGCTGGAGAAATTGGCGCAACGCGTACCCGTTTAGCCGCCTTCGAAACCGAAGCCAGCCGGCTGAAACTGATCGTAGAAAAACATTACCTGAGCCAGGAACATGCCGGACTGGCCGAGATCATCGCGGAGTTCATCAAGAGCGAAGGCATCGCCGTGCACCGCGCTTGTTTCGGCGTCGCTGGCCCTGTGCGTCGCGGCCGCAGCAAGATATCCAATCTGACATGGCTCATCGATTCGCGCGATCTCGCCAAACAACTCAAACTCGAATCGGTGGGAATGATCAACGACCTTGAAGCCTTTGCATATGGCATCGACGGGCTCGACTCCAAAGATTTTGTCACCCTGAATGAAGGTTCCGAGGATGCGGAAGGCAATCGCGCTGTGATCTCCGCCCGCACTGGACTGGGAGTCGCGGGCCTTTACTGGGACGGTTTTCGGCATCATCCGTTCGGCTGCGAAGGAGGGCACTCCGACTTTGCACCGAGAACCGAACTGGAAATGACGCTATTGATGTACCTCCAGAAGAAATACGGGCGCATCAGTTGTGAACGGATTCTCTCCGGGCCTGGCATCAAGAACATCTACGACTTTCTCCGCGACACTCGCACGGCCGAGGAACCCGGTTGGTTGAAGGACCAGATGGCCGCTGCTGCCGATCCACCCGCGCTGATCTCCCAACTGGCGGCGGAAGGCAAGGCGCCCATCTGCGATCAGGCCATGTCGCTATTCGCGAGCATCTACGGGGCTGAGACGGGGAACGTCGCACTGAACTTCATGTCAACGGGCGGCATCTTCATCGGCGGCAGCGTGGCCGCAAAGAACGTGCCTCGAATGAAAGACCCAGTGTTCATGAAGTCGTTTCTCGACAAAGGCCGGATGGCGCCGCTCATGAAAGAAATCCCAGTGACGATTGTGCTGAACGACGATTCGGGACTCATCGGAGCGGCACGCTACACGCTGATCGAGAAGGCGTTCAAAAGCAAGAAGAGCACGTAGTCAGAACATTTGAGGGGCGACTGCTCGAAGGGCGTGGACGACTCAGCGGCGCCACTCGTCGATGAGATTCGCTACTAGCCCCGTCCATCCGGTCTGATGGCTGGCTCCCAAGCCGAGGCCGCTGTCGCCGTGGTAGTACTCATTGAAGAGCAGGCAATCTTTCCAATGTGGATCTTCCTGGAATTTCGCGTACGTGCCGAAACAAGGGCGTTTGCCATCGCGATCACGCTTAAAAATTGAAATCATACGATTGGCTGTTTCCTCTGCGATGGCGGAGGGCGTTACGGGTTTCCCATCGCCGCCCGGGATCGTCAGGGAAAATTGCGGCCCCAACGCGTCACTGAAGCGCAGGAACGAGTGGATCAACAAATACGATGTCGGGAACCACACCGGACCGCGCCAGTTCGAGTTCCCTCCCTTGAGTTTCACTTCCGCTTCACCCGCTTCGTAGCCGAGTACGCGGTCGCCAAATTTGAAGGGATGATCCCTGTGATATTTCGACAAACTGCGTATCCCATAGGGCGACAGAAACTCTCCGGGATCCCAGATGCGCTCCAGTAAGCGTTTGAATTGGTTCGGATCCGCGATTGAGAGCACGTAGCGTTTGCCGCCGTCGTCGACCGCGTAACAGGCATCGCCAACGAGGTCGGGACGATTTTGAATGAACCATTCCACATCTCGCAGGAAACTCGGATAGGCTTTGAGTTCCTCGCGATCAAGCACTTCAATTCCGTAGAGCGGGATCAATCCCACCAGGGAACGCAGTCGGAATTTATGGAATTCTCCGTTCGGATAGCGCAGGACATCATAGAAGAATCCCTCTTTTTCGTCCCACAGCTGATACTGGCGGCCACCCATCTTCTTCATCGCAGCGCCGATGTAGATGAAGTGCTCGAAGAATTTGGTCGCGACCCCTTCGTAGACCTTATTCTGCTTGGCCAACTCGAGCGCGATGCGCATCAGGTACAAGCAGAAGAAGCCCATCCAGCCGGTTGCATCGGCCTGTTCCAGAATTGCGCCGCCGGGGAATTTCTCGCCGCGATCGACGACTGCAATGTTGTCCAGACCGAGAAAGCCGCCTTCGAAAACGTTATTGCCCTGGCTGTCGACGCGATTGACCCACCAGGCAAAGTTCATGAGTAGCTTGTGGAGACACTTCTCCAGAAATTCCGTGTCACCTTTGCCAGTACGCAATTTTTCCGTCTGGTAGACACGCCAAGCGGCCCACGCGTGCATCGGTGGATTCAGATCCGAGAATTCCCATTCGTAGGCGGGAATTTGCCCGTTGGGATGTTGGAATTGCTCAAACAACAGCACCCACAAATTTTCCTTGGCGAAATCCGGATCGACGAGCGCCAGGCTGATGCACTGAAATGCCAGGTCCCACGCCGCGAACCACGGGAACTCCCACTTGTCAGGCATCGAAAGGATGCGCATCGAGTTCACGTGCCGCCAATGCACGTTGCGCATTCGCTTGCGCGATTCCGGCGGCGGCATTTTGGGATTGTCGCCCTCCAGCCACAGATTGACGTCCCACAAGTAAATCTGTTTGCTCCACAACATTCCTGCCAGCGCCTGGCGCTGAATCTCTTTCTCCTCTGCGGTGGCTTTAGGAGGATGCACCGCGGCGTAGAACTGGTCCGCTTCCAGCTTTCGCTGCGCGACAATCTTGTCCACATCATCAAGTGGTCGATCAAGCTTCTCCGGCGTCAATCGCAACCGGAGTACCACCGACGATCCCGCAGGCACGGAATAGTTGTAGTGAACACACGCCTTCGTCCCAGACTGCGCCGGATTCACCGACTTTTCCCCATTCACAACGTGACGATGAAATGCGTCTTTTACGTACGGCTTGCGATTACTCGCTCCGGGATAAATCCGCTCGGCGTTGCTTTCGTTGTCCGTGAACAGCGGCGTTCCGCCAGCAGGGGCGTAGAGGTAGCGTTCACCCAGGGAATATGGGAACTGAAGATTATGCAGAGCCGTCTTCTGAAAATCGTTCGCCTTGAACGTGATATGGCCAGACGAGCGATCAAGTCCGATCAGCGGTTCGGTCCCTGCAGGATCGGTCCAGGCCCACGTGTTGCGGAACCAGAGGTGCGGCAGGAGGTGCAGGTCCGCGGCTTCGGGGCCGCGATTGAAGACCTCGATCCGGACACAAATATCTTCTGGTCCCGCCTTCGCGTATTCCACGAAGACGTCGAAATAGCGGTTGTCGTCAAAGATTCCGGTGTCGAGCAGTTCGTATTCGGCCGCTCCAACTTGTCCCCAGCGTCGGCGATTTTCTTCCAGCAATTGTGCGTAGGGAAATTCGCGCTGCGGATATTTGTAGAGCATCCGCATGTAGCTGTGCGTGGGAGTGTTGTCGAGGTAGAACCAGTATTCTTTGACGTCCTCGCCGTGATTACCCTCGTTGCCGGAGAGGCCAAACATGCGCTCTTTCAGGATTGGATCGCGCCCGTTCCAAAGTGCGAGCGCAAAAACGAGAAGCTGGTAACGATCACAAATTCCGGCGATCCCATCTTCGCCCCAGCGATAGGCCTTGCTGCGCGCCATATCATGCGTCAGAAATTCCCACGCACAACCGTCGGCACTGTAATCTTCACGCACACTTCCCCATGAACGCTCACAGACGTACGGTCCCCATTTGCGCCAGGGCGCAACCATTCCCTGCGAGGGTTCGGCCAGGCGTTGATGTTCCGCGCTTAAGGGAGGAGTGCCGGGTTTCGAACTCGGTTGGTCAGGCATGAGACTAGCGGCTTCCCTTTTCCGTGGATAAAAGCGCGCTCACCTTCTGCATCTGCGCGGCGAATCGAGGAGCGTTGTAGGCGGACGGATCGTCGAGTTGCTGGAACAGGCCGCTGATGGCAGCTTTTATTTCTGCTTCATCAGGATTCTTCGTGTTCTGTTTATAAACTGTGAACAGCGAGTCCAGCGACATCGCGGCTTGTCCGGCCGCGCGCTGACCCTGCTGCGAGATGGCGCTCGCATCGCCAGCAATCTTGCGCATGATGCTTAAAGTGAATGCCTGGTCGTATCCGCGAGCGTTTAGTGAGCCCGCCAGAGAGTGTGCAACTTCTGCTGCCCGATCAGCCGACGTCGCAATCTGTTCGCGATCGCCGCTGAGCTGTCCCATCAATCCGCGCAGCGTAGCAAGTTCGGATTCGAGCTTGGCGGCAGTGGCCGCGTCCGTTTCCGCCGCAGCATAGCGGAAGACCACGAAACGAGATGAGTTCCATGCCGGTACGCCCGGCGTTCGGCCGGCATATCCAACATCCTGGCGCCAGCTATCTTTCGGAGCCGTCAGGCTGTGATGGCAGGCAAAGCAATCCAGTTCGGAATATTCCGGCCACGTAGAACTGCGGGCGCGCCGCGCGAGGCGCTGCAGGCTGTCACGCAACTGCATGCCTTGCCCCACTGCCCATTCTTTGGTTCCTAGCCATGGAGTGTCGCCAGAGTCCTTCCAATGTCGCGGCATCACCGCACTAAACAGATTCAGTTCGAAGGTCAAGTCGGGATGTCCCGCGGCGATCATCTGGTGATCGACGGATTGCTCCTCAGTGCCCACGTGGCAGTGCAGACAAGTGTGGCTGCGTATCGCGATATCGCGGAGATCGCGCATCCCCAGTTGTGCTTTCTGGTCGCCAGTGCGCGCCTCCCACTCTTTCACAGTATGGGGTCCAAGCCAACCGGCAGCCGGACCATGGCAATGCTCACAGCTCACGCCGTCGCTGATGTCGAAACTTTGTGCGCGCATGTCTGCAGCAACGGAGAGAGCATGACACGCCAGGCACTTGGGATTCTTGTCGGGAGCCGTCTTTAAGTTGAGGATTTTTCCGATGCGAACGGAAACATCGTTGGACAGCACCTGATAGGCGCGCGCATGCTTGTCCTGCCCAGCCCAGATGCTGTATTCGTTCTGCGCAACGTGAGTGATCTGCTTCGGCAAAATGCTGCCATGACAACTGCTGGAGGCGCATCCACCCGGGCCGTTGTATTTGCCCACGACGGAGTTTTGTGCGGATGCTGACACCGCAACGGCAAACGCTAACCATGCCGCAGATCGCCACGCCGCTTGTCTCTGGTTGCGCATGCGAATTTTTATAGCAATGGTCTGCTTATACCCACTCTGCTGCTCGAAATCAATTGACGCCGTGGTTCGTCGCCGAACTGACGTCCAGCGTCTCTCGTAAGCCCAACGCCCCTAGTTCGCCAATCCCCAGCGTGAGCGCTTAACGCTAAAATTTCTAGCAACCTTGTCACTATCTCTATGCAGAACCAAGGGGACCCTGGCGCGTGATCGACGAACTCAGGTCCATTCAGCATCAGTTCGGCTATTTGCCTGCTGATCGATTGCAGGAACTCGCCGCCAGGATTCACGTTCCGCTCAGCCAGATTCATGCGGTCGCGAGTTTCTATCCCCACTTTCACCTCACGCCGCCCGCGCAAGCGGAAGTACGCGTGTGCGCGGATATGTCGTGCCATCTGCGCGGCGCTTCCGAACTGAAACGCGGCTTGGAGCAGGCGTTCCGGTCGGTCGGAACAGAGACAGTCGCGGTGCGAAACGTGTCCTGTCTGGGCCGGTGCGATCAGGCGCCGGCGCTTTCCATCAACGATCAGATCTACTGCAATCTCGATGAAACACGTGCCCTGACACTGGTGCGCGACGCTCTCTCTGGCCGCGAACTGCCGGTCGAACCGCACGTCCACCGTTCCGTGCCGGTGGCGTCCGATCCCTACAACGGCGATCCCAAATATTCCCTGGTCAAGCAGTTCGTCGAAAATCCGGACTGGGCGGGTGTGATTGCCACTCTCAAAGCCGCTGGCCTGCGCGGCATGGGCGGCGCCGGCTTCCCGACGGGTAGCAAGTGGGAAATCGTTCGCAATGCCACTGGCAAAGAGAAATACATCGTCTGCAACGCCGATGAAAGCGAACCCGGCACGATCAAAGACCGCTTCATCATGGAGAACGTTCCGTATCTCGTGATCGAAGGCATGATCATGGCCGGACTGGTTACCGGCGCGCGCCGTGGGATTCTTTACATCCGGCACGAGTACGAGCGTCCAAAAGACATTCTGCAGGAAGAGATCAATCGTTGTTATGGCGAAGGGCTGCTCGGGCAAAGCATCCTAGGTAGCGCACACGCGTTCGATCTCGAAATCTTTGTCAGCCCCGGCGGCTACATCTGCGGCGAAGAGAGTGCCCTGCTCGAAGCCATCGAAGGGAAACGCGCCGAACCGCGCAACAAGCCGCCCTTCCCAGGCACGAACGGCTTATGGAATCAGCCGACCGCCATCAACAATGTTGAGACGTTTACATTCGCGACCGTGATCCTCGCGCATGGCGCGGACTGGTTCAAGGCGCAAGGAGTGAACGGCGCGGCCGGAATGAAGTTCGTTGGCATCAGCGGGGATGTGAACCGTCCGGGAATCTTCGAAGTTCCGATGGGGACTAAGTATTCTCAGCTCATTCACGAATACGCCGGCGGGATCCTCGGTGGACGCAATCTGCTCGCCTACGCGCCGTCGGGGCCGTCCTCGGGATACTTGCCCGCGTCGATGGTCGATCTTCCTCTCGACTGGAACGCAGTGGCAGCCGCCGGGTCGATGGTAGGGTCGGGCGCAATCGTGGTGTGTGCTGAAGGGCGTTGCATGCTCGACATGGCGCTCAACGCCGTGCGTTTCTATCGCAACGAATCGTGCGGCAAATGCGTCCCCTGTCGCGTGGGTTCGCAAAAGCTCGTTGAAATGCTGACGGGATGGACCGAAGGCCGAGCCGCAAGCGGCGATCTGCCGTTGCTCGACGAACTCACCCACGCCCTCAAACTGACCTCTATCTGCGGATTGGGGCAGGTTGTTCCCGTGCCCATTCAGTCGGTGTTGAAACATTTTCGCGAAGTTATCGACGATCACATCACCAATCGCCGATGCCCTGCCGGAGTGTGCTTCCCGGCGCGAGGGACTGCATGAGTTCGAAGCCCGCGGCCGAAATTCAACTTACGATTGATGGTCAGGCGATCACCGTCCCGGCGGGAACTACCATCTTCGACGCCGCACGCCTCAACGGAATTCCTATCCCGACGCTGTGCCACCAGCAGAACGAAAATCCAGTAGGCGTTTGCCGCGTGTGCGTGGTGGATGTCGGCCAGCGAGTCTATGCCGCATCGTGTATCCGCCAGGTTGAAGCGGGCATGACGGTGAAGACGTCGACGGATCCGGTACGAGCCGCGCGCAATACGCTGGTGGAACTCCTGATGTCGGATCATCCTGCGCCTTGCGCCCGCCAGCAACAATCCGGAGACTGCGAACTGGAACGCCTCGCTGGAGCCGCCGGAATCAAGGAGCCACGCTATCCGCATCGCAGCACGCCGCGCGGCAAAGATGATTCTTCGGCAGTCATCGCGGTCGATCACGAGGCCTGCATCCTGTGCGACCGCTGTGTTCGCGGCTGCGACGATATCCGCAGTAACTGGGTTCTGGCACGTCGCGGCAAGGGATATCAGGCCGGAATTGCCTTCGACAACAACTTGCCCATGAGCGCTTCCTCCTGTGTCTCGTGCGGCGAATGTATGGTTTCTTGCCCCACCGGCGCTCTGACGAACAAGCGCGTGGTCGGAACCCAACTCGGAGAAGGAGAAGTACTCGACCCAGCCGAGTTGTTGCACCTGCCAATTTTCCAGAATGTCTCTGGAACGTTCCTGGAGTTAAACCAGAAAGCCGTGGTAAAGCGGCACTACAAGGCAGGAGAGATTGTCTGCCGCGAAGGCGAATTCGGATCGACCGCCTTTTATATCCTGGAAGGCAAGGCGGAAGTTTTCCTCGCCAGCCCGATCGCACACGTTAAAACCGAAGGCAGCAGCAAAGGCTTCTTCAGCAAACTGCAAAGCCTGCTCGCGCCTCGCGAGGGCGACCGCCGCAGCGAAGAGTCGGATCGCCCGTTTATCCCCATCGATGCTTCGGTCGACTTGCCGTATGACAGTCCGATCGCCGAACTGAACCCTGGCGACATGTTCGGCGAGATGACGTGCATGAGCTACTACCCGCGCTCGGCGACGGTACGCGCCCAAACCGATTGCGTGATGCTCGAAATGTTGCGCAACGTGCTCGACATCCTGCAGCGCAATAAGACTTTCCGCGCACAACTCGAACGCAACTACCGCTCCCGCGCACTCGACTCCCATCTGCGCAGCGTGCCTGTCTTTGCCTCTCTGACGCAGGACTTTATCGATCACCTGCGCGATCGCGTGGAACTCATGCGATTCAATCCTGGACAAATCATTTGCCGCCAGGGTGATCCCGCAGACAGTTTCTATCTGGTCAGGATCGGTTTCGTAAAAGTGTCCGAGCATCGTCCGGGCGGGGAACTTGTGCTGGCGTATCTTGCGCGCGGCGGCTACTTCGGCGAGATCGCGCTTCTGAGCGGCAGTCCACGCTCGGCTACCTGCACGGCTCTCGACCATGTCGAGGTGGTGCGCATTTCCGGCGAGGATTTCCGCCTGATGCTCGACCGCTTCCCCGAAGTCAGACAGAAACTGGAAGTTATCGCCCACGAACGCATCGAAGAAAACCTGCGCCACACAGTGCAGGCGCAGAACGTTCCCGTCGATCAATTTCTCGCCCAGGGACTCATGGAAGCGCAGAGCCTGCTCGTCCTTGATCTGGAAAAATGCACGCGCTGTGATCAATGCGTGCGCGCCTGCGCAGACGCTCATCAGGGCGTCAGCCGGTTGGTCCGCGAGGGTTTGCGTTTTGACAAATACCTAGTGGCGACATCATGCCGCCAGTGTCGTGATCCACTCTGCATGGTGGGATGCCCCGTCGGTTCCATCCGACGCCGCAACACTCTCGAGGTAATCATCGAAGACTGGTGTATTGGCTGCGGCCTATGCGCCACCAATTGCCCGTACGGAAATATCAATCTGCATCCATTTCCAGCGGAGTTGGATGATCCGGATCATCCGGGAAACAAGATTGCCGGTGTGCGGGTGAAAGCGACGTCGTGCGACTTGTGCCACGATCACGCCGAGCCAAGCTGCGTATACGCGTGTCCACACGACGCCGCGCACCGCGTGAATCCACCCGAGTTCTTTGCGGGATTGCTGGCGCCGGCCGCGCCCAGCAAGGCCAGGAGTTGAATCCACAGTGTTGATCGATCACACACACCGCAAATGGTTGATCGGCAGCGCAATCGGACTTGCCGCCGCGACCGCGGTATACGTTCCGTATAGCCTGCGCGCGCCGCAAGGTCCGCGTGGAGGGAGCGCGATTGGATTAACCTACGGAATCGTTGGCTTCCTGTTCATGCTGTTCGTAGGCATGCTTGGCTTGCGCAAGAAGTTTCCAGTTTGGCGCGTAGGCCGGGCGCAATCGTGGATGCGAGGCCATTTGTGGCTTGGCCTGCTGAGTTTCCCGCTCATTCTTTTCCACGGCGGGTTTCATTTCGGCGGCATGCTGACCAGGGTTCTGATGTGGCTGTTTGTTTTCGTTTGGATCAGCGGAATTCTGGGCGCCGCATTGCAACACTACATGCCCAGGTTCCAGACCACGCAACTTCCCATGGAGACCATCTACGAACAGATCGACCGGGTACGGGGACAGTTGGCGGAAGAAGCAGGGCAACTTGTGGAAGAAACGTGCTCTGCACTGGAAGGTGAAGTGTCCCGTGCCAGTGATCGGCAGCGCGCCATGTCGGCCAGTGCCGGGACGCAGGGCGGCCTTACGGTAGCGTCGGGACTGCAGGCCAACCAGCAAGTCAGTACCCAACTGCGCTCGTTTCTGAATGACGAATTGCTTCCCTACCTCGAACGTTCCGGTTATGCGACGAGTCTCGCGCAAGACGCGAAAGCAAAGAAGATGTTTCAGCAGTTTCGTGTATTGCTCCCACCCGAACTGCATTCGAATCTGGATGACCTGGAAAACATCTGCGAGGAGAAGCGGCAACTCGACAAGCAAGGCCGCTTGCACCGAATTTTGCACTGCTGGTTGCTAGTTCATATTCCGCTCTCCTACGCGCTGTTGCTGTTGGGAGCGGTGCATGCGGTTGTGGCTTTGAAGTTCTAGGATTCTGAGATTTAGCAATGCTGCGACGGACTCGCACCACCAAGAAACTCGCGAAGCGCATCGACATGCAGTACTTTGCGCGTCCGCATCCGTTCCGGCGCTGGCGATTCTGGCTGTCCGTGGCTGTGCCGTTGGTCGCCATGGCGTGGTTCCTTACGCAGCGCGTACAGGGTGGACAGAAACTGTATGCGAGTGGCCCACTCTCCCATGCTCATGCCGTATTCACGCAGCAATGCGCCCTCTGCCACCTCACTCAGGCTGGAGCCTTCAGCGCCCAGGTAACCGATCAGGCTTGCCTGGCCTGCCATGATGCCCCGCTGCACCAGGCGGCCCAAACTTCTACTCCCGCCTGCTCGACTTGTCACGTGGAGCACAAAGGTTCGTCGCTCCTGCTGGCAACATCGGACGCAGCGTGCACGCAGTGCCACAGCAACCTTCGAACGCGCGAAGGACAGCCGCACTACGTGGCATCCATTGCGAGTTTTGATCGCAAGCATCCAGAATTTGCGCCCCTTCGTTCTGGCGCACTGGATCCCGGCGGCTTGCGACTGAACCACTACCTTCATTTGCAATCTAATTTGATCGGGCCGAATAACACGCGCGTGCAGATGACCTGTGACGACTGCCATCGATCGGAGTCATCCGGGAATTGGCCGTACGCGGCGCCGGACGTTCATCCAGTCTCCGCAGAGATCGTTTCCGGGCATCGGCGTGCTCCGGCATACATGACCGTCCCCGAATTCGCCAGGCACTGTGCTGCCTGTCACACGCTGCAATTCGACAAACGATTCGGGAACGAGCAAGTACCGCACGGCAAACCGGAGGTAGTACGCTCGTTTCTACTCCAGAAATTCAGTTCCTATATTGCAGCGAATCCGGGCGCAGTTCATGAAGTCACTCCACCGATGCGGGAAATCCCGGAGAGGGCCCGAACACCGCGCGTAGCACGCAATGCCGCCGAGTGGGTGCAATTCCGCGTGGATGACGCGGAGTGGCTGCTTTATGCCAAGACTTGCAAGCAGTGCCACACGATCAAGTTCGCGGATGCTCCGCTGCCGGAGATCGCCAAGTCGAACCTCACAGCACGATGGCTGGAGCATGCACAATTCGGACATCGCGCGCACCGCATGATGTCCTGTACGACCTGCCACACTCGAACAGCAGATAGCCGCGAAACTTCTGACGTACTCTTACCGGGAATTCAAACCTGCCAGCAATGCCACCGCCCCGAGGGCCCCGCCAAGGAATCGGCAGAAGGCCGGTGCTTCGAGTGCCATCAGTATCATGATTGGACAAAGGCTAAACCCACGAAGGGCGGATTCACGATTCAGCAACTGCGCGGCAACTCCGCAACACCGGTCCCGCAAGGGTAGTACCGCTGCGCAAGCGTTTCCGTGCGACCTACTGCTTGGCAGAAGAGGTAGCAGGCGGGTCATCCGTCACGGTGAACACCTCGCCATCGCGCAAATACATCTTTTCCATCTCTTGACGATTGAACGGCCGTGCGCCGCGTCGTCCAAACACGGCGAGTTGGTTGCCGTTTTCGTCGACTGCCCGATCACGATCGATCCCCTTCGACACGGCCAAGGCCGGACCATGCGTGTGATACGTCGCAATCAGCTTCGGCGTGGGCCGCGGGCTGAAGCCTCCGAACGAAGGATTGTCAGGCGGCGAGAACAGTTGGACGACACGCAGTCCATTCTTTCCGTCTGCGACATAAGCGAACAGACTCGAACTCACCATGCCGAGTTTCACGTCATTGGCGTCGCCGATTTCACCGCCGGCGTTGAACATCTGATCCAGGCGAGGCTGTTCGGGATGTTCGACATCGACAATGGCTATCCCGTTCTTCCCGTTCGCGACATAAGCGTACGTGCGAGCCACATAGATATTGCGAGCATCGTCCAGGGCAATTGCGGCGCTGGACAAGGGTGTCGGCTGTGAGAGATGCGTGACATCTAACACCTTCAATCCATTGCGGTCGACCACAAATGCATAGCGGAATTGGACAGCCATACCTCGCGGTTCGTTCAGGAATGGTGGGCCCAACTCCGCGGTGATTTTGGGCTGGAGCGGATTGTCGAGGTCCACGACGACGAGTCCGCGATCGCAAAGGATGTAAGCGAACGTTCCCGCAATCGTGAGGCGGCGTGCGCCATTCAACTTCCCTTCCGGATTAAAGGCCAGCGCACGTTTGAGGAAATTGTTGGCAGGATTACCGTCGAGCAACGTGCCCACACCCGGACTCTTACTCTTGAGATCCGGATTGCCGACGATCACCAAACCTTCGTACTTGTCCGCAACATAAAGGAAGCCGTACATCAGATGGACGGACTGTTCTTCGTTCTCCTTGCGATGAGACCGCAACGGATCCACGCCCAGCGTCGTGGGAGTCGCGACGGCCATCGCATATTTGGTCGGCAAGTAGAAGCGCTGCCCTAGAGGCGAAACCGGGGCCGTCACCATGCGCTCGGAAATATCTTTGTTGTCAAGATTCGCGATGTCGAAAATGCGAAGTCCGCCCTTACCCATGGCGGCATAGAGATACTCGCCGCGCGCCTGCAAATCGAGAACTTCTGATCCCGGATGAGGGTGCGATTCCTCCAGCGTCCGGTGGTTGGCGACATGCTTCTTAAAGTTGTCGGGATAAGCAAGCTTCTGGAAATCGCTTCCGATCACTGCAGGAGGCTCATCATGTTCGGTAACGGCCACGGCTTCGTATCCCTTGTCACCGGTGGCAACAAACACGTAACGTCCCATGAAATTCATGAAGTTCGTGCCCTGCAAAAGGAGTTGCGCCATCCAGGCGTTATTGTCGTTAGCACGCGAAACGTGGCAGTCCGTGCAGCCTTTCGTCTCCTTCCCGCGCACGGTATGCGGAACGAAGGTGCTGAAGGCCTGTCCGCTGAAGCCTTCAGCGGAGATGGTCTGCTGCTGGTAGTAGAGCCAGTCGCGGTCGTTGTTCTGCGAACTGACGAGCACTGCGCAGGCTGAGCGCACGGGCGCCACGCGGTTGCCGGTTACGGTGCCGTCGATGCCCAGGGTATAAATGTCGTCCCGAAGGACTTGAAAGTTGTAAGAAGTCCAGTTGCGCGTGGTGAGGCCTTCGTTGTGCAGCATGGGCGTCTTTTGGTTGGCGGTCATCGAAAGATGGCAGCCATAGCAGGTGGGCGCCCACGAGGAATGGCAGGTGTAACAAGTCATTCGGCTGTTCTGATGGGCGAGCTTGGATTCGTCTTGTGCTGAGTCGCCCCAGGTCTGTCCGTCCTGCTGAATTGTTTTCGCGAGGCGCGACTTCTCGCTGTAGTGCTCGTTGCCGGGAGTGATCGTGTCGCGCACCTGCACGACTTCCCATTCTTTTTCTTTCTCGAGCATCGAGCGCTGGAAGAGACGGTCGTCTTTCCAGTAGAAGCGACGCTCCTGCCACGGCGTGCGCAGGCCCGCAAGGTTGGTTCCGCCGGAGGGCGCGGCTGTCCCGGAGGTCGTTAGCGCGGCTTTTTGTTGAATTGTGCCGTGGCAATCGACGCAATCAATTTCAATCGCGTTGCGCGTCTCGCCGTAGAGTTTGCCGTTGCCGTGGCTGTCCTGCTCGAAATGGCAGTCAACGCAATGCATCCCTTTTTCGAGATGGATGTCTTTCAGGTGGACAGCTTTCTTCAGTTTGTCCGGGTCATCAAACGAAACTGCCTTGTCTTCCGAATCGAGCAGCGTACCTTTGCGGTCGTGTTTGAAGACGGCGCGGAAGATCCAGCCGTGGCTGTGGAAGTCGGCGAACTGCGTGTGTTGCAGTTTCTCGTTGAATTCGGGCGTGCCGGTTTTTTCGAGGAAATTGGTGTCGGACCACAAACCGCGAATTGCCGACCGCTCTGGATTCCGCGCCTGGACTTCGCTCTGCTCTTTCGCGCTCGGATGGCGTTGCTCGGCTGGCCACATGTGTTCGCCATCCATTTCGTTGTCCCACCATGTGTATCCGAAATAGGTGGAGACCATGTTCGTGCCGGGATGAATGTGGCAGACAATGCATTGGCTCGACGGAATCGAACGCGTGAATTGATGGCGGATCGGATGTCCAGACTCGTTGTGCGGAATCGCGGGATCGGTTGTGGCTGACTGACCCAGGTTGCCGTGGACCGCGTATCCGCCGGAATGTTCGGGCGAACGATCGTTAGCGTAGACAACGTGGCACGCACTGCATCCGCTCGCGCGATAGTCGCCGGGCTGATCGTTGGTGCCGGGAAACGACAGCAGCGGATCGAGCAGGCGAGTTTTTTGTAATCCTAGAAATACGGGATCAGTGCGCAACTCAGTTCCGAAACCGCGCGTGCTCAGCTTGATCTCCGGCTTTCCCGGATCTTCTTCCAGGCTTGGATTGCCAATCTCCGGCTTCCCTTTGCTGCCTCGCTCAAATACCCGCAACACGTTACCAGGCTGAGAAATTTCCCAGCGCTGGATCGGATCGAGATACGGCAGGATTCCCTTCTTGCTCATTTCTTCGGGAGTCGGTGGCGGGAAGGTCATCAGGCGTTGCGGCGTGCCGTCGGCGGCGTAGCTCTCGCCGAAGTGCGGAGTTTTGAACGGGACAGCTCCGTTGTTGTAGAGCGCCGCGCCCCACAGCATGGCGCCGTGGGTCATCATGCTGGTTTGAACTTTGCGGACTTCGGCGGTGTGGCAGCCGGAAGTGCCGCAGGTTCTTTCCGCGACGCGCAGGTCGCCGGGGTTGACGAAGCGGACGTAGTCCCAGTTTTCGCGCAGCCACGCGGCGTAGGTGCGCTCGGGGTTGGCGGAAGAATGCGCGTCTTTGTTCTTGTCTTTGGGATCGCGGGGCTGGGGATGTGCCTGACTCTTTACTTGCGCATACTCGGCGGAATTTTGTGGCGTGCCTGCGTTGATGCGGGCTTCGCTGTTTCCTCCGTGACAATCGGTACAGCCCAAGCGGACGGTTCCGGTTGCGTGCATCGTCGGGCTGTCGGTCGCGGTGTGGCACGTCAGGCAACCGGCGGATTTGCGGTCAGCGTCGGCTTGCGATTGCAGGAGTAGAACGTCGTTGCTTTGGGCCGAGGCGGAACTCTGGGTGCGAATGGCAATCGCCAGGCACACCGATGCGGTCGCGGCGAGCACGAACAACGCATTGTGACGAGTGCCTCTCACATTCCCTCAACATGATTCAAAACTGAAATTTCACTTTTGCGAATAGCGAGAACAGCACTCTGCCGTTATAGATGTCCTGCAATCCCTGTCCCGGCACCAGCGCCGAAGCGCCGCCACGGATGACAATGTTCTCGCTCAGCGGCGGACGGTACTCTACGCCCGCGCCGAAATCGGTTCCGATACTGTGACGGATTGGTTGCTGAAACAGCAGCAGCTGGAGCGGCTCTGTGCGATCGAAGCGCAGGTAGTTTGTGTTTGCGAAGGCGCGCAGTTTGGGCGTGACGTCGAAGTCTGCGCCGAGATTGAAAACGTAGATGCCTGGGTTGACGAAGTTCGACTGGCCTTCTTCTTTGTTCGAGCGCAGATCGGGCAGCAGGCTCATTGGAGTGACTAAGGCCACGCCGGTGGAGGTCAGGCGGATGCCTTCGTGATCCCAGAAGCTGTTCTCGCTGCCGGCGAAGTGCATATCATCCACAATCGAGTCGAAGCCGTGGGCGGTGCCGTCTGTGCGGGACGCGCCGGAGCGATTGCTGGAATCACCCGATGCGTAAAAGAAGGAAGCCCGGTAGCGCATCCAGTCTTTGTCGATGGAGAGTTCCAGCGCGCCCATGCGGGCGTTGATCTCGACACGTCGGCCGGCGATGGTGTTGAAGTCGTCGTGGCCGAGTGCCTGGTAGAAGGCGTTGCTGACATTGATGCGACCAATGTGGCCGTTGCCGGTCCATCCCAGATAGTAGGCGCGGATGTTATGCGGGCGCGGCGTGCCGTTGACTACGGCTCCGACGGGCGCGGGGCGGACGAGGAATCCATTGTCGTCGTAGTGGATGCTGGCGTCGTCGCGGTTGTAGTGGAAACTGAATTCGGTGGTGTAGCCTTTGGCCAGAAAATCTTGTACGTATAGGTTCGCGACATAGACCTGCTGTCCGCGACGGTGGGGCGAGTTCAGGCCGCTGTTGGTGTTTTTTTCGAGAAGGTCGAACCAGGCGACGTTGTAGGCAAGGCGGTTGGAACGCAGATTTCCAAAGACGCGAACGCCGGGCTGCTCCTCCGAGAAAATAAATCCGCGGAAGTCGCTAGTGAATTGCTGGATTCCGGCGCGCACGGACACGAAGTCGTAGTTCGGGCTCAGGTCGCGGATTTTGGCTTCAACGAAGGCTTCCTGCAATCCTATATGCGTGTCGAAACGGTTCGTGCCTTTGCGGGTGTCGACGTTGACGATGCCGCGTTCGCGGGTTTGCAGGAAGTTGAGATTGATCTCAGGCGTGATGCGGACGCGGAAATCCACGGGGCGAAAACTAGTATCGCCGCGGAAGAGGTCGAACGACAGGCGCAGATTCTCCGACATGAATGCCTGCTCGCCTCGTCCGAAGAATCCGGTGTCGCCGGGATCGGAACTCAGGCCGCTGGGGGTGGGAAGGCGGCGGGCGTCGAATCCGGTTTCGCTGGTGCCGGTGAAGTGAAAGAACCATTGCTGTCCGCCACCAGAAGAAAAAACCGGGTAGTCGCCCTTGAGCCGGTTGCGGTTGAAGGGATCGTACCAGTGGCCTTTCACGTAGGGCACGTCCGGCTGCGTTTCGTAGCGACGCCATTCGGGCATGGCGATGTCCCAGCGGTCGGGGTTGGGGGAGAAATTGGCGGACGCGGGCGGAATTTGTTCGGGCGTCGCTGGCGTCGTTTCGGTCTGGCTTCTCAGGCCGGGATAGGGATTCGTTGGACCTGTCGGCGCGGCCACGCAGGGCGTCCCCGGCACGCCAGAGGGGCAATGGGCGGCGGGAATCGCTTCGCTGGAGGCTTTCAGCGCAAGCTCGAGAACGCTGACGGGACGGACGACCTGGAAGCCGGAAATCGTCTGGGCTTCGAATCCTTCGCGCGTGAGCTTCACTTCATAGACGCCAAGGCGTACATCGCGCAAGCGGAAGATGCCTTCGACATTCGTCGTGACGGAGTAATGCTGGCCGCTAGCCGTACCGCTACTTGTACTCTGCAAGTCGAGCTGGACGCCGGGAATGCCGCGTCCCTGCGAATCGCGAATTACTCCCTGCACCGTCGCCGTCGTGGCGGGAGAACGTTCTGGAATGCGGCGATCCGATTGAGGCCGCCGCGCTGACAGAGGCGTCGTCAAAAAAAACAGCAGAAAAAGTCCGAAGCACGGCAGACGCAAAACGGACCACCGGAGCGCGCCTCCGCCTGTCTGCACCCGTCAGCACCATCCCAAGGAGAGTCAGTTCCCTTGGTACCATAGCGACGGCGCGGGAGCAAAGGAAACTGCGGAGTGGGACTACTGTTGGTCACTAGAAGTATCCACATGGAAAGGGTCACGTCGCTCTAAATGTTGGGGAGAAATTCTCGCAAACTCAACCCATCACGCGTTGACTGGTCGTGGTCAAGGACGCGCTCAAACGGAATCGCACCGATCGCGATCAGGTGCTTACGCAAACGCTCCGCGTAGCGATGAGCGAAATGCTCCTTCTCGGCGTCCGGCCGACTATGGTATCGATTGAGCAAACCTGCGTAGGCGTCATTTTCTAAGTTCCCATCAGCCCGCGTCGACGGACGTTCGACCTTCTCAAGAAAATCGACCCAATGTCCGATTTCGTGGAGCACAGTGCGATACAGTTGTGTCGCCCGACAGCTCTCTAGAGTCGGATCGAGGGTGTGATTTCGGTCCCCGGAGCGCAGTTTGTGTCCATCCAACTTCAAACGTTCCAACTCAGCAGTATCGTCAGGAGACAGGGACTTTCCTAACTTCAGGGACTCCGCTGGATTCACCGCTTCGATGACTATTGCCGGTCCACTGTAGAGGACACTTCCACGCTCGTTCACCAAGTCCGCGACATACGCCAATCTGCCCCATACCGACGCTAGAGTTTGCTCTTTCCGTCGTGGCTGCCTGAGCACGACCGCGTCAAGTCCTTCCCAGTCGATCAGAGGAACATGGGATATTAATCGTGCAATGTCGTCGACCGTGCAAGCGTGGATACAATCGGATCTAGTAGGTTGAATGAAGAACTTCAGCAATCGATCCGAAACAATTCTGCGCACTTCCGTAGCGTTGTCAATTCTTTCCCAAAAAACATGATGTCCATGAGCAATCGCGGGAATGGTCATCTTGTTGTTCTGACCATAACCGCTCTTCGGGGTGCCAATGTTCCGGTTGCGTCTTGTTGGATTCCGTGCCCGCATCTCGTGTTAACAACATTACACTCAGCTAAGTTGGCGAGCCATCAATTCCGGGTGTCGTCTTGTCATGGCGCCGAGGCAACCCCTACTTCGTCTTCATCACGTAAACCCCATCCCAATCCGCCTCGGGCGCGTGTTGCATGAATTCCAGCACGCGGTCCATAAATATCTGCGTCGGACCATCATCGGGAAAGTGTGTCAGCATTTCTCCCAGACGGCTGGCAGCTTCCTGCCAGTTCTGGGCTCGGTAGGCTTCCATGGCGTGGTTGTAGCGGGTTAGCAGAGGTTCGTATTTCTGTTTGTTTTCGGCGAAGTCCAGTAGTTCGTAGATCGTTACCGGCAGGTTCTTGCCCTTGACGCGAATTTTGTCGAGATCGCGGCAGACGAATTTGTCGGCGACTTCGCGGTAGGTGCCTTCGCTGATCACGATGCGTCCGCGGTATTCCTTGGTGATGCCCTCCAGGCGGGACGCGAGGTTGACGTTGTCGCCCATCACGGTCCAGGCCAGGCGCTTGGCGGAGCCCATGTTGCCGACGTTGACCGGACCGGTGTTCAGGCCGACGCCGATGGCAATTTGCTTGCGGCCTTCGGCCTTCCACTTGGCGTTGAGTTTGTCGAGGGCCTGGATCATCTGTAGAGAGCAGGCGCAGGCGCGGTAGGCGTGGTCGGTTTGCGGATAGGGCGATCCCCAGAAGGCCATGATGGCGTCGCCGATGTATTTGTCGAGCGTGCCGAGGTTGTGAAAAATCACTTCGGTCATTTCGCCAAGATATTCGTTCAGTAGCAGGACTAGTTCGTCGGCGGTGAGGCCTTCGGACATCGTCGTGAAGCCGCGGATATCGCTGAACATCACGGTGAGGTTTTTGGTCTCTCCGCCGGGACGGATGTATTTCTGCGGATCTTTTTCGATGAGTCCAATCACGCCCGGGGACAGATACTGACCGAACGTCTTGCGGATCTTTCGTTTCTCGCCTTCTTCGAAAATCATGCGGAAACTGGTGATGACGGCGTAGTTGATGACCAGCGTTCCGGCGGGAATCACGCAGCTCAGCCACAATCCCCAGCGCGCGAAGCTGAAGTAGATGAACCAGGCGAAGAGTCCCAGAGTCAGGAAGAGCGATAACGTCGAATACAGCGGCTTGATGCGGCTGAACCAGAATCCGAAGACCAGGCCGAAGATCAGGATCGTCGCTATGTCGATCATTTCTTCGTTCAGGCCGCGGGTTAAGAAGGTGCGGCCTTTTTCGTCGCTGTGCAGGAGGTTGTCGATGATGTTGGCGTGGACCTCTACACCCATGTAGCCGGAGTCCTGCTTCTGGAACGGCGTGTTGCGGAGGTCACCGATGCCGAGGGCGGTTCCGCCCATGATCACGATCTTGTCTTTGAAGGTTTCGGGCGGCACTGTGCCGTTGAGCACGTCCCACATTGAGTAGTGCTTGTAGGTATGGAAGGGGCCGGTGAAGTTGATGAGGACACTGCCGTCCTGCCAGGGTTTGAGTTGGTGGCGGCCAAATTGGATACGCTCCAGGCCGTTCTCGGAGATATAAGCCGCAATCTCCTGATCAGGAATTTTTTCGTACTCGAGGACCGCTTGCATGGCGAGCGAGGGAAAGAAATCCTGGTCCTGATAGCGGACGATCAGCAGTCCGCGGCGGAGGGTGCCGTCGGGATCGGGGCTGATGTTGAGATAGCCGTAGGACGCGGCCGCCTCGGCTAACTGGGCCAGGTTCGCCTCAGCTCCGGGATACGCGTTGCCGCCGTGCTCCAGCCAGGCGCGGCTCATATCGAAGTCGCGGCCCTTCGACTTAGCCTTCAGCACCTGCGGAAACGCTTTGGCCCAGACGATGTTGAAATATTCCTCGGCGCGCTTCGGATCGGAAGACTGGGCGCGGTCTTTGTCGAGAAACAGGTGGCCGAGAACGACCTTACCGGATTGCTGCAACGCGGCCGCGAGGATCGCATCGTGGTCGCCGGCAGATTCCAGAGCTTTGATTTTTGCAGCTACGCTGGCTGGGGCCGAGGTCCCCAGCTCGCGCTGTAGTTGCGCCAGTGCCTGTCCAGCGGAATTGTTTTCGGGCGTGGGGAATGTGGCGTCAAAGGCGATTACTCCCGCGCCGCCTGCACTAAGCTTCTGCACCAGCGATGCGTAAGCCGTGCGGGGCAGGGGAAAAGCGCCGATATTCTGGAGCGTTTTCTCGTCGATACCGACGATCACAATGCGATCGTCATGCGGGCGTTCCCCGCGCGCTGCAAATCGCATGTCGAGCGAACGCTGTTCGATGTTTTGCAAGAAGAGGAAACCGGCCTGGGTACTGCCGGCGATGCCCGCGAAGGCGAACAAGACGAGGCCCGCCAGTGTGACCAGTACAGCTAGAGCCAGGTCAATCTGACGGGCCGAAAATCTACCCAGCCATCGAGTCCAGCGAGACCACCTTTGTTCGCGCAGGGTCATAGGGATCGCGCTTCCAGGTGATGAAACAGTTCCTTACTTGCACTTCGGGTTCTGCGGATCGCATTGTCCCCGCGGAGCCGCCGGGCTGGTATTGAGTTGCGTGATGCCCACCGCGAACCCGGCCGCTGCCACGCTCGCTCCAATCAGCACGTCGCGCACAAAATGGGCGCGGTGAAGGGGCGGTGCAACATCCGACACAGAGGTTTCTGACGCGCTCGCCCGTTGCACTTCGGCGGGCGTGGACTGAGGCTGGAAACCAGCCGGAGGTATCACTGAACTGATTACCACCATCTGTCCCGCTGCCACTATGATCTGGTTCTCCGCGGACTGGCCAGAGTTTTTCACCACCTTGGCATCTCCAACCGGAGTGACCCAGACCTTGCCGGTATAGCAGATAACAGTCGTCTTGTTGGTCTCGTAGCTGACGTAGAAGTCAGTGCCAATGACACCGATGACCGCGTTCGGCGTCTTCATTTCGAACTTGCCATTCGGCTGCGTGACTTTGACGACCTTGCTGCGCACTTTGCCGAAATCCATTTCCAGTGAAGTCTGCTGCGACGCGGCATCGTGCTGCACGACGCGCAATTCGCTATTCGAGCCCAGGCTCAGGATGGATCCATCCGTCAAACCAGCTCGCAGACGCCCTTTCTGCTCCGTCTTGAGCAGGTCGTTCCACACCAGGTCGTCTTTCACCCTGGCAGGCTTGTCATTGCGTGTAGCGGACGGAATAAGCGCGCTGATCTGTCCAGCGGTTTGTGCACTCGGAGCGGGCGCACAGAGCGCCGGCAATGGCGACAGCATCAGGCACAATAGTCCTGCAACGATGCGTTTGAAAGAAGTCAAGCTAGTCCCCTTACCCGATTCCCACTATTTTTTCTGGAAGATAACCGAATTGTTGCACAGGCAAAGGGATTGTCAACGTTACCACCCTCGGGGAGTGTCGATTGTGGTTACTCGAAAGTATCAGCCCCCTCGTTTCTGCTGAAATCCCGTATTACCATCGCGGCTGGGTCGGAGTTCGCGATACTGGACACCACTCGTTAGCGCCGACGCGTGTCTTGAGGTGGAATGAAGCATTGCATTTGGGATCGGTACGGACGGGTCGCCGCAGGAGCGTTGGTGTTGCTGATGGTGGCAATGCTGGCTACTTCGTGCGGCAGTGCCAGTTCGGTAGTACCCACTCCTCCGCCGCCGCCCCCAGTGCCGCTCACTGCCACCGAGGTACAAACTGTCGTTGAAGATGCCGCACAGTCGCTGAACGTCCCGATGGTGATTGCGGTCGCGGATCGCTCCGGGAAAATTCTCGCCGTATTTCAAAATGCCGGAGCGCCCGCTACCTCTCCCGGCAATTTCGGGGCGCTCGTCGACAGTAAAGAACTGGCCGTAGCCTTGGCTCGCACCGCCGCCCTGTTCAGCAACAACCAGGCTCCGCTTTCGAGTCGCACCGTGCGCTTCATCAGCGGTGTTCATTTTCCGCCCGGCATCGATAACGCTGGGAACGGAGACTTGTATGGAATTGAAAACACGAATCGCGGTTGTTCGCTGAACGCAACCTTCCTGCCCGCAAAGAATATTGATCCCTCGCGATCGATCGACGGCCTGAGCCTGGGGCTCGGTATCATCACGGGCAAAGCCGACATCAACGATAGCGATTCAGCCGCAGTGAATCCGGGCGGAGTACCGCTTTTCAAGAATGGCTACGCGGTCGGAGGAGTGGGCGTCGTCACCGCAAGAACCGATGCGGCAGAGTTTGCGGCCTATACGGGAGCTCATCAGTCAGGACTGCTTCCCGACCCATCGCAATTGCCGCCGCCCGGTGTTGTGATTGTGGGCGGGATTGCCTTGCCCTTTGTAAATCAGACCACGCCGCCCCAGGGAATCGATCCCGGTACCACAGCCGGAACGTACTTCGTGGGACCAATACCGGGCAGTCTGCCTCCTGAAGGAGATCTGGTTGGGCCCAATGCTGGAACATCTGGGCTCACACAAGCGGATGTAACGACCATCATCAATCAGGCCGTGGCGACCGCGAATCTGACGCGCGCCGTGATCCGCCTGCCGCAGAGTTCTCGAACGAAAATGACGATCGCGGTTACGGATCTCGACGGCACCGTACTCGGCCTCCACCGAATGCCGGATGCCACCGTGTTCAGCGTCGATGTAGCCGTCGCGAAAGCGCGCAACGTGATCTATTTCAGTAATCCTGCGGGAACGCCCGACCTGCCTGGAGTTCCCGCCGGCACAGCCGTTTCGAATCGCACCATCGGATTCGGTGCCCAGCCCTTTTTCCCTCCCGGCATCAACGACTCCGCGCCGGGACCATTCTTCAATCTCTATACTTTTGACATTGCTCATCCCTGCACGAATGGTTCGCAAACGGCGAATCCTGATCAGAATGGAGTAGTGTTCTTCCCCGGCAGCGTGCCGCTCTACAAAAACGGAGTGTTAGTGGGCGGACTGGGCGTAAGCGGAGACGGCGTCGATCAGGACGACTATGTAACCAATGCCGGAGCCAAAGGATTCGATGCGCCCGATAACATCCGTGCCGACCAGATAATCATCGACAGCGTACGTTTACCCTACCTGAAGTTTCCAAGAAACCCTACTCAATAGCCCGAACGCAGCCGCAGTGCTCGGGACAAGGCCAAAAACTGCCCGGCACCGTAACAGTCCCTGGGACTGCATTTTGGACCGTTGCAATCGCCACCCTCAACATTTCGGAACAGGCGTGTCGTCTTTTCCCGTTACCTTCCGTTTGTCAGAGTAGAGCGCGATCCGGGGTTCGACCGGAATCGACTCTTCGCGGCATTCAAGATTCCGCAGCACGGGAAAATGTGGAGGGAGAGATCATGAGACATTTGGGGAAAGCATACACGTTCACTTGTTTGGCCATGCTCCTGTGGAGTCTCGCGGGGCAAGCGCAGATGATCGACAACACACAGGCGCCGAACACAGCCAAGGCTGGAATCAACAAATCTCTGCTTGATGAAATCGGCGCGGGGCGTGGAGACGTCATGGTGGAGGGATCTTCCATGTACATCATCAACCGCGATCCGTTCCGCGCCATTCGCCGGGGACGGCAGCTCTTCCAGCGCAAATTCACCCGCTTGCAAGGACAGGGGGCCAACGAAAAAGACGGCGTGGGCGACATCAACAATGACATTGGCATCGGAGCCGGTTTGTCGGACAGTTGCGCCTTGTGCCATGGTCGCCCGCGCGGATCAGCGGGGACAGGTGGCAACGTCGTCACTCGTCCAGACAGTCGGGATGCGGGACATCTGTTCGGCCTGGGCCTGAAAGAAATGCTGGCTGACGAAATTACGACCGACTTGCGCTCGACCCGTGACCTGGCCGTCACCCTGGCGAAGCAGATGAAACGTCCTATGACGCTGAAGCTGACAAGCAAAGGCGTAAAGTACGGGACCATCACCGGCAATCCAGACGGCTCGGTCGATACGACGAAGGTGCAAGGCGTCGATGCCGATCTGCGAGTGAAGCCATTTTTTGCCGAAGGAAGCACAATTTCCCTGCGGGAATTTATCGTGGGCGCGCTGCACAACGAAATGGGTCTGGAAGCCTCAGCCGACCCGGACCTGCTCGCAGCAAGTGCCGGCGGGCGCGTGGTCACTCCGTCGGGCATGGTTCTGGACGGGTCCAAAGACAGGATCAGTGCGCCTCCTGCACCTGATCCGGACAATGGAAACGAGATCGATCCCGCGATCGTGGATCATCTGGAGTTTTACCTGCTCAATTATTTCAAGCCCGGACACGGCGAACCGAACTCAGTTGCGGACAAGGGGCGAAAAGTGTTTCAACAGTTGGGCTGCTCTTCCTGTCACGTATCCGACATGACCATTAACCACGACCGCCGCGTGGCGGATCTGGAGACGGTCTACGATCCGGCGCGGGGAATCTTCAACAGCATGTTTGCGACAGCGACGCCACTCTTTCACGAAGTGGACGACGGTTCAGGTCTCCCGCTCCTGAAGCTTCCCTTGGGAAATTCGTTTGTCGTGAACGACATCTTCTCCGATTTTAAGCGGCATGATGTCGGAGCGAAGTTCTACGAGCGCAACTGGGATGGAACGATACAAGCCCAATTTCTAACACGTCCGTTGTGGGGAATCGGTTCGACTGGTCCGTACGGACACGATGGACGCAGCATGACCTTGAACGATGTAATCCTCCGCCACGGTGGAGAAGCGCAAAAGTCACGCGACAAGTATGCGGGACTCGGGAGCAGTGGAAAAGTTGCTCTCCAGACATTCCTGAATTCTCTGGTGCTGTTCCCGCCGGATGATACTGCTTCGAATCTGGATCCGGGCGATCCGACAAAAACAGGATTCCCTCAATTCGGTCACGGCAGCATCAAGTTGACGGTGCTGTTTAACAATCCAGCGGATCCGGAGTAAGCGAGCCGGCACCGGGTTAATCTGGGTTCCAAAACCAATGTGCTCCAGCGAATCTTTGCGCTGGGGCACCGGGGACTGGGGTTACGCATACAAGGAGAAGTTACTTTCTGGCAGGCGTTTCAGGTTGAACGCAACCAGTTTCTCAGAGCACGAAAGAACTCTCACCGGCCCGAAATAGTTGGTGCGAAAGGGGGGACTCGAACCCCCACGGTTTTACCCGCCAGATCCTAAGTCTGGTGCGTCTGCCAATTCCGCCACTTTCGCAAGGTAAAGCAGGACTGCCAGGAAAATTGTAGCATCCGGTTTCGCGTGGAATTGAAGAAGAAAGGGGCGGTCGCTGGGACCGCCCCTTCGCACTAGTTCACGTTGAGTTTGAAGGTTGCCGAGTGCGTGGTCGGACTCGACGTTGCCTTCATGGTGATGGTGTAGGAGCCCGGAGGCGTCCCCGGTGTGGTGGTGTGCGAACTGCCGCCGCCACCGCAACTGACGATGGCCAGCAGTACCGGCACCGCAATCATCGTGCCGAGCATGGCCAGCGCTTTGCGGCGCCGCTTGCTCGATCCCATTCCAGCCAGCACCAGACCCATCCCGCCCAACGGCAGCCACAGCCCGAACATGCCGGGCCGGACGCCGGTGGTGATCGCCGCCGTGGTGGAAACCTTCATGGTGACGGTGGTTGTGGTGTTCGCGCCCGGCGTGATGCTGGCGGGCGTAAAGGCGCAGGACGATTTGTCCGGCAGCCCCGTGCAGGAGAACGTGATCGTCCCGGTGAAGCCGTCAGGCGTATTGACTGTGAAATCTTCCGACGCCGACAGGCCTGCGGTGACTGTGATGTCCGTCAGCGCCGCTTGAAACGCGAAGTCCTGCACGGTAAATGCGAGGCCGTTGCTGGCCGTGCTGTTCACCGTGACCACTACGTTGCCAGTCGTAGCGCCTGCAGGAACGGTGGTTGTGAGCGAGGTATCGCTCCATGTGGTTACAGTCGCGGCCGTGCCGTTGAATTTCACCGTGCTCGCGCCCTGAGCAGGGCCGAAGCTGGTACCGGTGATGGTGACCGCCGTCCCGGCGGGTCCCAAATTCGTGCTCAGGCTGGTGATGGCCGGTGGCACGAACGTGAAAAGGACGCCATTCGAAGCAATCCCATTGATCGTAACCACCACATTGCCGGTGCTTACGCCATTTGGAACCGGAACCACAATCGAGGTAGAACTCCAGGTTGTCGGCGCGGCAGTTGTCCCGTTGAACTTCACGGTGTTCGATCCTTGCGTGTTGCCGAAATTTGTCCCTGTGATCGTGACTGGTAAGCCTACGGTTCCAGAATTGGGATTGACGCTGGTGATGTGAGGCGTCAGGGTAAACAACACGCCGTTGCTGGCCACACCGCCAACTGTCACCACAACATTCCCATTCGCCGCCCCAACGGGTACGGGGACCACGATGGAAGTGTCGCTCCAGGTGGTGGGAGTCGCGGCCGTCCCGTTGAAGGTGACTGTGTCCGCGGTGGCGCCGAAATTCTTGCCGGAGATTGTTACCGGCGTTCCGACGTCTCCCGAAAGCGGAGAGAGCGTAGTGATCCGAGGTGCGGTCGCGGCCTTGACGGCTTGGAAGGCCATGACGATGCCGACCCCCGAATTGCGATCGGTACCTGCTCCCATGATGTCAATCGCGCTGTTCGTCATGAACCCGGCGATCTCGTTGCTCGTAAGAGTCGGGTCCAACGACTTCACGAGTCCCGCGATCGCAGCGGCATGAGGCGCAGCTGCCGAAGTACCGTAGAAGGGATTTGGGAAACCACCTGCGCCTGTAACCGCGACGCCGTCGGCAGCAGTAAATTCAGGCTTCGCCAGGACTACGCCACCCGTGGAAGTAAAATTTCCCGGAGTAATTGGTGTTCCATCGCCCTGGAAAAAAATGTGCCGCGGGCCATCGGAACTGAATGGCTCAATGATGTTAGTCCCATCGAATGGGTTGGGCCACGGACCGGTCGGGCACACCAGCGGGTTACCGCAGATCGGCAAATGCGCCGGGGTAGCAGCCACCGCAAAGGCTCCGGTAGATCCTGCGTGCCCAGCGATTGCTCCCTGTGTGGTCACCGCCAAGGAAGCCCCGAACCCGACCATGTGAAAGAACCTGGCGGCGGCGGCAGTGGCTTTAAAAACAACGATGCGGTCGCCAGCGTTTGCCCCGCTCAACCCCTCAATTGGGTCTTGCGTTCCATCCTGAAGGTCAGTGGAAAAGTCCAGTACGGTGGTGCCGGTCGAATTGAAGCGAAAAAGATCATAGTCGTTATTGGAACCACCGAGCGGATCCGCCCAGTGCAATATGATCGGACCACCCGCAAACGTGATTGCGTCGTACGCTGTCGTTCCGAACTTCGCAACGGTTCCACCGGTGAGGTGCGAGTTGGCCCCGCCGTCCACAAAGTCTCCTTCGAACGTGCCGGACTCGCCGCCGTCCTTATTGAATTCGTTCCCCGCCGAAGAAAAATACATTGCGCCATCCGCCGTTACATCGTTGATCGCCTGACTGACCACTCCACCGTCGAAGGTCGAAACGATGCTTGGATCCTGCCCATCCTGAAATGGTGTCTCGACGAAATAGATGACGTCGTCCACGATGATGTCGCACCCGGCCGTACGCAGATCGCGGATGTTTTGCGCAAAGCTCTCAATGGAAGTGAAGGCAGTCGCGAAATAGAGATTGGCGCCCGGGGCCAGGTCATGAATGATCTCCATCATGGCTGTGCCTTCGTCGCAAGTTGGCGAATTGTCGGCAATACAGGCAGCCACGCCATCATCTAGAACAGTGACGCAAGGTGGCCCGGCAGGACAGGTTGGAGGCAAATCACCTAGGGCTTGGCTCGCTGCGAGGTTGGCGACCCCATCTGACAGGACACCGATCTTCACTCCCGTTCCAGCGACCCCGAACGTCCCACACGCATCATTCACTCGATGAGTGTCGTAACCTTCAGAAAACTGACTTCCCTGTCCGCCGGGGCAGACTATTCCCCCCTGAATGTTGGCGAGCTGGGCCGACAGCTGCTCCCGCACTCTATTGGCACGTTGAACAAAACCTGGGGACCTCCCACGGCTCATACGCTGCACGAGATCTGTCCGTTCCCCGACAGTCATCGCTTCACTCCTCGGCGATATGAACTTGACCTCCGGCAAACCGGCAACCGCTTCCAGTTGGTACGGTGAAACAAACGCACGAATACTCCGGTAGTTCGGTTCGGAGCGAATAATCCGGACTCCTAATTCACGAAGCTTCTGCAACAGGTTGTCGCTAACGACGGCCTTGATATCCACAAACAGATTGTTTTGCTCATCCAGTTCAAGGTTCGTGTAGAGGACAGGGATCCCCGGCGCGGCGGCCTCTCCACGAAGCATCCTTGCGGTATATATCAGGCGGGAACTGATCTTCTTCTGAATAGGAGTGCGGGACTGCTTTTCCTGCTCGAGTGTTTCAATCTGTTGCATCGCGGAGGAGCTAAGGCCGCCGGTATTTGCTGAGTCGGCGCGGGGAGTTGCTTCAGCCGAATTCGGCGGCACGGAGGGCTGGAACCTGTGGGTCTTCGGAATGGCCCCACCGCCCTGCGCGCCTGTCTGAGAAACTGCGGGAATCGCGCATGTGAGTAAAAAGAGAAATACAACAACCGTTGATCCGATAACTCGAAATGCCTTCATGGGACGCCTCGTCGTAGTAACTCTAACGTCTGACTAGCAAGTTCTCGTTATTCTCGACCGCAACTCACAATCGCCCACGCAATCGAGCGAGAAGGTTTGTCTGCTGCGGAGCATACCGTCGAAAAGATCTGTCTCGAATTTGTGAGGCCTATGGAAAGAGTGGGGGAATTCCTGAACAAAACCCTGGGGCGCGAGAGTCCGCAACCAACACACAGTCTGGGTTCCTAACTTTCGTCAGCCCGTCTCGACAGTCTTGAGCAAACCGTCATAGGCTGATTACTTCAGTAGGCATGATACGAAAGAGACAGGCCAGTGGCAACAGGCAAACATTGTTCGGTCCGGCTCATGGCTCTTCACACGTACAATGCTCTACAAGTAGGCCGCCGGTTCTGCCAAGTCGACGGCTTTCTTTCTTCATTCTTGAGGGACCTATGCGCCGCCACTTCCTCGTGCTAACTCTCTTGCTCTTGACCTCTGGCCTGGCTCTAGCCCAGGACCGCTCTTACGGCCGTTCCATGGTTGTCACGAGTGGCGGAATCGCGGCCACCAGCCAGTATCTGGCCTCGCAAGCAGGAGCCGACATACTCCGGCGGGGCGGTTCTGCCATTGACGCAGCGATTGCCGCGAATGCAGTCCTCGGCGTGACTGAGCCGATGATGAACGGAATCGGCGGGGACCTCTTCCTCATTTATTGGGACGCCAAGACTGGTAAGGTCTATGGCCTGAACGCCAGCGGGTGGGCTCCACGCCAGCTTTCCATCGACTTCCTGAAGAAGAAGGGCCTGCTTTCCATGCCCGAGGAGGGGATTCACAGCGTGACCGTCCCCGGCGCGGTGGATGGATGGAGCAACGCCCACAAACGCTTCGGGCGTCTCCCGTGGAAAGATCTGTTCGGCCCCGCGATTTTCTATGCTGAACATGGTTATGCGGTTCCGGAGGTAGTTCATGATTACTGGGGAGGCGCGCTTGATCAACTCAAAGAAACTCCGGAAGCGACTCGCCTCTTTTTGCCCCAAGGCAAAGTCCCCGAGGTTGGCGAAACTTTTAGGAATCCCGATCTAGCGAAGACGCTCACACTGATCGCCAACCAGGGCCGCGACGCTTTTTATCGTGGAGAGATCGCCCAAGCCATTCTCAAGAGTTCTTCGGCGCTTGGTGGAACCATGCAGGCCGATGACCTCGCTGAATTTTCTTCGGAGTGGGTGGAACCGATTTCAATCGACTATCGCGGCTGGAAAGTCTACGAACTGCCTCCTAACGGACAAGGGATGGCCGCGCTGGAAATGCTGAACATCATGGGCACGTTCACTCCCGACCAAGCTGGTCCGCAGGGAGCGTCCGAACTCCATAAGAAAATTGAAGCGATGAAGCTCGCCTATACCGATCTTTACCGTTACAACGCCGACCCGAAATTCGCCAAAGTACCCGTTCCGGGGCTGCTCTCGAAAACCTATACCGCAGAACGCGCCGCTTCGATTCGTGCCGACAAGGCGACTTGTACGACTTCCAGCGGGAGCCCGGCACGCAGCGACACCACTTACCTGGCGGTGGTCGACAAGGATGGAAACATCGCTTCCGTTATTCAGAGTCTCTACGAAGCGTTCGGTTCGGGAGTGGCAGTCAACGGAATGGGGTTCATTCTGCAAAATCGTGGCGGATTGTTTACCCTCGATGCGAATCATCCCAATGCGCTCGCGCCCCGTAAGCGGCCATTCCACACGATTATTCCCGCCTTCATGGAACGCGGCGACACGCACATCGGGTTCGGCATCATGGGCGGAGCCAATCAACCGCTGGCGCACGCGCAGTTCGTGTCTAACGTTGTCGACTATGGAATGAATATCCAGGCAGCACTCGAAGCGCCCCGGTTCACAATCGCCGGAACCGCGGAGCCGATCGGCTGCCGTTTGCTGATCGAATCGCGAGTGAATGCTGATGTAGTCGACGAATTGCGCAAGAAGGGCCACAACATTACTGTGCGCAAAGAATATTCGACAACCATGGGACGTGGACAGGTCGTGCTGCACAATTCCACAACCGGCAAGAACTTTGGAGCATCCGATCCACGCGCAGACGGAGTCGCCGAGCCCGAGCCGATCTCGCCGCACTAAAGCGATCAGTCGGCTTGCTGTTCGCCGCCTTTGGCAACTTTCTGGTAACCTCACCAGAACAGTCAGCATCTCATTCATCCATGGGCAAGCAGCGACGAGTCGTGATCACCGGTATGGGCGTCGTTAGCCCCAATGGCATCGGACGACCAGCCTTCACGGAAGCCGTCCTCGAAGGACGGAGCGGCGTTCGCCGCATCACCCGTTTCGATCCCAGCGAACTCAACGTACAGATTGCCGGCGAAGTAGTCGGCTTCGACGAGCTTGCCTGGATGGATAAGAAAGAGCGTCGGAACGTGTCGCGAGTGCTCCCACTCGCGATCGCGGCCGCCAGTGAGGCTTTCGCCAGTTCCGGACTTGACCCTGCTCAACTGTCGGTCGAAGAACTTCGCCGCTTCGGAGTGATTATTGGATCGGGCGGCGGCTCACAGGAATTTACCGAGCAGCAATACGAATTGTTCTTTCACGACAAGCATCGCCAGATGAGCGTCCATTGTGTTCCGACCACCGTGATGGGAACGCTCGCAAGCGATCTCAGCATCCGCTTCGGCATGCGCGGGCCGAGTCACGTCGTCACAACTGGCTGCACGTCTTCCACAGACGCGCTCAACTACGCCACGCAGCACATTCGCCTTGGCCGCGCGGACTACGTCCTGAGCGGCGGCGCCGATTCTCCGATCGCGCTCGGCATTCTCAAGGGATTCATCCTGATGAAGATCATGACGAGTTCGTGGAATCACGCGCCCGAAAAGGGTTCGCGCCCTTTCTCGGTGGACCGCGACGGATTCGTCGTTGCCGAAGGCTCGTGGATGTATGTTCTCGAAGAGTACGAGCACGCGAAAGCTCGCGGCGCACAGATGCTGGCGGAGATCGTGGGCTATGGATCAACCTGCGAAGCATTTCATCGCGTTCGCCTGCAGGAGTGCGGCGAGGAGCCGGCCCGCGCCATCGGACTTGCCATGCAGCAAGCGGGCGTCGGCCCGCAGGACATCAATTATGTGAATCTGCACGGCACTTCGACGGACCTCAACGATCGCATCGAAACCCGAGCGCTGAAACTTGCTCTCGGTGATGAGCGCGCGCACCAGGTTCCGATGTCAGCGCTGAAATCGCAGATCGGACATCCGCAGGGTGCATGCGGCGCCGCTGGGGTTGCCGCCACGATCATCGCGATGCAGACCGGGCAAATTCCGCCAACGCTCAACCTCGTCACACCCGATCCCATGTGCGACTTGGACTATGTGCCCCAACCCGGCCGCCGCGTCGCGATCGAACATGCCGTGTGCAACTGCATCGCATTCGGCAGCAAGAATTCCGCCCTGGTCCTGCGCCGCGCAGGATAGCCAAGCCCCCTCCGACAGCATTCCCCTGCGCCCTCCATTGACTCAAACAACGGCACGGCCTACCATTACGACTCTCTTAACCATGATCGGCCAAACTATCTCTCACTACCGCATCCTGACCAAGCTTGGGGGTGGAGGCATGGGAGTGGTTTACGAAGCAGAAGATCTCAAGCTCGGCCGCCACGTCGCACTCAAGTTTCTTCCACCGGAATTTTCCGGCGATCCGCAGGCCTTGGAGCGTTTTCAGCGGGAAGCCCGCGCAGCATCGGCGCTCAATCATCCTCACATCTGCACGATTTACGAGATCGACGACCATGACAGCCAGCCCTTCCTGTGCATGGAATACCTGGAGGGTGAGACCCTCAAGCATTTAATTAACAATCGCCCGGTAGAGATTGATAAAGCATTATCGATTGCGGTACAGATTGCCGAAGGCTTGACCGCCGCCCATGCTAAGGGCATTGTCCATCGCGACATCAAGCCGGCCAATATTTTCATCACGACATCAGGGCAGGTAAAGATTCTCGACTTCGGATTGGCCAAACAGACCGAGCAGACCGGCAGCACGGGGTCGTCACCGACACTCTCGCAAAAGCAACTCACCAGCCCCGGCACCAGCATCGGAACCGTGGCCTACATGTCGCCTGAACAGGCGCGCGGCAAAGAGCTGGACGCTCGCACGGATCTGTTTTCTTTCGGCGCTGTCCTCTATGAGATGGTCACCGGCTTCGTGCCCTTCCGGGGCACCGGCACCGCTGAGATTTTCGACGGACTATTGAATCGCGATCCCACGCCGCCGGTTCGTCTGAATCCTGCAACGCCGAACGATCTCGAGCGCATCATCTCCAAAGCGTTGGAGAAAGATCGCGACGTCCGTTACCAGCACGCGTCGGAAATGCGGGCGGACCTGAAACGTCTGATGCGCGACACCGAGTCCGGCCGAATCCCTTCCGCCGGTCCATCCTCGGCGGCTACGCGAAGCTCGCTGATGAAATGGGGCATCGCAGCCCTGGCGCTGGTGGTGATCGGTGGCGCCACTTACTTTGCATATACCAGTTCCCGTTCGGAGAACTCGCACGAAGCGGTTTCGGAGCACCCGCATGAGGCTCCTGCCAAAGCGGGAGTTCGTACCGTCGCGGTCCTTCCCTTCCGCTCCCTTTCAGGAGACACGGCTGACGAAGCATGGGGCATCGGCATGACGGACGCCATCATCACGCGTCTGGCGACTCTGCAAAATCTGGCGGTGCGGCCGACCAGTTCGGTCCTGAAATACGTGAAGACTCCAACTGACCCTTCGCAGGCGGCAGAGGAACTTCAGGTCGATTCAGTGGTCGATGGAACGTATCAACGCGCGGGCGCAGTGATTCGCGTCTCCGTGCAACTGATTGACAAGCAGGACAAGTCGGCGCGCTGGGCGGAACACTATGACTTGCGCGCCAACGACATGCTGAAGTTCCAGGACGATATTTCGAAGAAAGTCGTGGACGGCCTGCAAGTACAGGTTTCCGGTAATGAACAGCAAGCGATGGAAGCACCGATGACCTCATCGCCGCAGGCTTACAACCTGTATCTACAGGCCCGCTTCTTCCGCAACGATTACTTCATGCACACACAGGTGGAGAGCCTGCACAAGGGCCAGCAACTCGCCAAGGACGCGATCGCGAAGGACCCGAAGTTTGCGGAAGCATATGCTCTCCTGGCCACACTGTATGTGATCGAAAGCGCAAATATTTCCGAGAACGCTGCCGAGAATCTCGCGGCCAGCGAAAAAGCGGCGCGGCGGGGATTCGATTTGAAACCGAACTCTCCCGACACTCTAACGGCGCTGGGCGGATCTCTAACCGAGCAAGGCCGCAACCTGGAGGCCTTGAAAGCACTGCGACAGGCCGTGGCGATCGCTCCGAATTCTGAGACCGCATGGGATCTTCTGGGCTATCTCTACCACTACACCGGGCTGCTCGACCTGGCGGAAACCGCCTACGATCGCAGCGTAGACCTGAACCCCACCACCGCGCGCATTCACTGGATGCACGCCCGTATGCATCTGTATCAGGGTCGTCCGGAAGAATCCGAACAAGAATTGCGCAAGCTCCTGGCGGCGAATCCCGATCAGTTCAAGGCCCTCGCGTACTTTGGTGAATTTCAATATTACGAAGGCAAGTACGATGAAGCCGAAAAGAACCTTAATCGAGCCGTGGAACTCAGCCGCGGTAGTGGAGACGATTCCGCTACTATCCTGGCCGCTTTCCTGTACGCGTCGCGTGGCCAACGAGAAAAAATCGATCCCGGAGTCTTCGCCCACAAGCCCGATCGATACGTCGATGGAGACGGTGCCTACTGGCTCGGAGGTGTCTACGCAATGCTAGGCGAGAAAAAGCAGGCTCTGACGTGGCTGCGCCGCGCCGTCGTACTCGGGAACCACAATTATCCCTGGTTCCAGCGCGACAAGAACTACAACAGCCTGCGCAGTGATCCCGAATATCAAAAGATCATGGAAGGTGTGCGCGATCATTTGGAACAGTACCGCAAGGCCGTCGCCGAATAACCCCTACCGCAACATAACAACCCTTTTCTCCCAATGGAAGATTGCAAGATTCTCCGTTCTCCTGATGGACAGCCATAGGGTCCAGATGTACTATCGCCGCTAGTAGTTCACTCCCCCAGCACTGGCAAGACTCCATATGCTGATTGAAAACATCTCCACGGAGGACATTTGCAGATGCGAAAAATACTCACCCTGGCTCTTATCGTTGCGCTAGTCAGCCTCACCGGATTGTTCGGGGCCGCTAACGCCCAAGTCTCTCCCAAACAGAAATTCGCGTCGCCCGCCCCGCATTTCTCCAAGGCGGTCGCATTCGATAGGTCGGCACCCGCCCGGAACATGGCACAAGGCCTCCCACACTTCCCTGAACTCTTCGATGGCGACTTCCGCCCTGAGCGTGGAATCACTCAGCATGACAAAGGATTCTCCGGGGATAGGGCGAGGCAGCTTGCTCGCAAGACCGGCACGGGCCCAAATATTCCCAGCCCACAGCTCACCTTTGAAGGAGTATCCAACCAGGACAACTTCAACATCTTCGGCGGCCTCGTCGCTCCGCCCGATCCGGTTGGCGCGGTTGGTCCCAATCACTACGTCGAGATGGTTAACCTGGCTTTCTCGGTCTACGACAAACAGGGCAACCTGCTGCTCGGACCGGTGGATACGGGAACGCTGTGGGCCGGCTTTTCGGTTCCGGACTGCACCGATCCTTCCGGGGACCCCGTCGTGCTCTACGATCACCTGACCGACCACTGGCTCCTCTCGCAATTCACAACTCGTGGACTGTCCGATCCGTCTCTGCCTTTCTACAATTGCGTCGCGATTTCCGTAACTGGCGATCCGACCGGCGATTACTACCGGTATGCATTCAACACGACACAGGATGGCCTGTTCTATTTCCCCGACTATCCCAAATACGGATCATGGCCCAAGTCTTTCGTTTTGACCTCACGTGACTTCGGTCCGACCGTCGAGTACGGCATCAGCGTGTACGCGCTGGAAAAAGACAAGATGATCGTTGGCGATCCGAATGCGCGCGCGGTGAAGTTCTTCCTGGACTCCAACGTCGTGGGGTTGAACCTGGTCGGTGACGGATTGCTCCCCGGCGACATGGACGGCCATCACCTGCCTGCCTCCAATTCTCCGATTCCTATCATCGGTTCCCAGGACGACGGGGCCGGATATGGCGGAACGTCCGATGCGCTCAACATTTGGGAGATGTCGGTCAAGTGGCGCAAGAACCCAATCGCGTCGATCACGTTCGCCGCGCAGCTCCCGATTGAGCCCTTCGACACTATCTTCCCTTGCGGCGTGGTCGTCGGTTCTCAGCCACCCAGCGCGCGCGACTGCCTCCCTGAACCTGGCGTCACTGACGGCAGCCGTTTTCTGGATATCCTCTCCTACCGGCAGCGTCCGACGTTCCGGGCGGCATTTCGCAAGTTCTCCGGGTACGCCTCGATCGTCACTAACCAATCCGTGGAGGCTGCCCCTGGCATCGCCGGCGTCCGCTGGTGGGAAATTCGCAAGATCGATGGCGAGTATTCCTTGTACCAGGAAGGCACCTATGCGCCAGATGATGGCGTCCATCGGTGGATGGGCAGCATTGCCATGGACCGCAAAGGAAATATGGCTCTTGGATACAGCGTAGTGAACGGCACCGATGTCTGGCCGGGAATCCGCTACACCGGCCGCATGCGGAAGGACCCTCTCGGGGAAATGTCGCTGGGCGAGGGCACGATCATCGACGGCACTGGCGTGCAGCTGACAACCGGCTCCCGCTGGGGTGACTACACATCGATGAACGTTGATCCTTCCGATGACTGCACGTTCTGGTATGTCAACGAGTATTACCAGATCGACGGGATCATCGGCGTCAACACAGCACCGTGGCAAACCAGGATCGGCAGCTTCCGACTGCCGGGCTGCGGCGGCGATTAGTACCTTGGCAGATGGCCAAATCCCTTTCCCTGCACGATACGTTGCGGGGAAAGGGATTTCTTTTTCACGGTAATATCAAACCTCCGTCGCTATGTCGTAGAAACAGTCCCCTCTCAAATACGCTCGCCTTTGCCAAGACCCAGGGCCAGTGAGATTATCTAGCCACTTTTCCCCTTGACGCAAAACTCTCTTGGGCTTTTGATCATCTCAAGGGCTGACTGCATGGCACGATCGACTCCCGTCGCGAATCGCCCCAACGGATACAACGGCAATTCTCTCCCTCCTCACAGCGGCGGCGGCGATAGTGGCCGCAACGATCGCGGCAGCGGCGACAGCATGCCGAATTACGGACAGCGCCTGCGCCGCGCAAGGCAGGCGTTGGCCGTCTTCATGGCGCCGATCTCGATGCTCTTCGTTTCTTTTTCGGCCGTCTATCTCGCCCGCCGCGGCTACATCTCCGACATGTCGGGCGAGATATATCGACATTCATGGGTTCCGGTGCGTCTCCCGTGGAACATCCTGCTTGTGAATACGGTCATTCTGATTCTGAGTACGATCACGATCGAACTCGCACGCCGCGCTATCACGCGCGAATCGGCGCTCGCTCCCATCAAGACGATTCCAGGCGTTTCGCTGGGAGACGAACGCTCGTACCCATGGTTGGGTTTCACCACGCTGCTGGGGATACTCTTTCTTGCAGGTCAGCTGCTTGCGTGGAAACATCTCTCCGCCGGCGGATTCCACATGCTGGGCGGAACCAGCAGTTCCTTCATCTACATGCTCACGGCCATGCATGGACTGCATCTAGCCGTCGGAACAATCGCGCTCGGATTCGCAAACGTCGCCACGCTACAGGGTCGCCCTGTCGAATCGCGTCGCATCCTCGTCGACGTCACCGCCTGGTATTGGCATTGCATGACGGCACTCTGGATTTACATCGTCGTGCTGTTTTCGTTCGCAGCCCGGTGACGGGGATCGTCGTTCGCTGGTCGTTCGTCGCCAGGCTCTGGTCGCCGTGATTTGGGCCTTAGTGGCATCACTTCTCCGCGCGCTCCAGGCACCCTGCCCGGAACGAGCGGCCATCCAGCCGATGCAACCGTTTCGCCTGCGCCCGAGAAATCAATCGCGTGTGTGAAATCGTCAACAGATATTCCGCGACAAACCAGACGGGATCTTCCGATGTCATCCAGTCGAGATGATCGAAACGCTTCATATCGACCGGGCGCGAGAATGTGCGGAGCGTCCGTTCTCCGCGCAGATTGAAGTACACCTCGAAATAACTGAGCGCCAACTCGCGTAACGTCCGATACACCGGCTCGCGATAACGGCATCCCGTGTAGTTCGACTTGGCGACCGATCCCCAGCATCCGTCGACGCGGTAGACGGCAATCACGTGATCCGTATCATGCTCGGCTTCCAGATCCAGCAGCAGCGGCGGAAACCCATTCACTCGCAACGCGGCGGCCGCGAACAGCGCGCCTTCGTAGCAATGCGAAGTGTTCTCGCGCAGGACGCGCCGCGGAGACCACGCCGAGTCCGCGAGATGGTATGGCATGTCATTGAGCAGGCGCTGAATGCCATGCGGAGTTTTCAAGCTGCGCAGCTTGCGCAGCTCGGAGGGAGTAAAAGTACTTGTGACGACGTTCTTTTTCATGTCGCGGAATGGATCGTATCATTCGCAATCGAAAACAGGTTCCCTAATTCGCGAGGATTGTCCACCAGAACATCCGGGGGCACTTCCTCCAGCGTATGCGGAGCAAAGCCGTACCTCACGCCGCACGTCCACAAGCCTGCGTTGCGCCCAGTCAGGACATCAATCGACGAATCGCCAATCATGATTGCCGCAGACGCATCCACTTCCATCTCCCGCAAAATGGTCTGCACGCCGAGGGGATCCGGTTTCTTGGTGGAAAAACTATTGCCGCCATAAATGCGCACGAAGAAATCGCCCATTCCCAACGCCTGCGTGATGTCGCGCGACGGGTTGACAGGCTTGTTGGAGAGTATGGCCATCAGGCGCCGAACGCCATTCGAAGGAGAGGCAAGCAAGTTCAGTGTTTCCGGAATTCCGGCGTACACCGTGGTGTGATCCAGTTTGTGAATGCGGTAATAACTCAAAAAATAGTTGAGAGCCGATTCAAAGGTCGGCTCATGGTCCAGATCGCCCAGCGCACGGCGTACCAGCGCCGGGGCACCGTCGCCCACATAAGATGCGATGAGTTCTCCTGGCAACTCAGGCCGTTCGAAGTGCCTCAACATGGCATTGATCGAGTGGATCAAATCAAGCCGCGAGTCAATCAGGGTTCCATCCAGGTCAAACACCAACAAACGAATAGCCTGGGGATCAAACGTACGCAGGAATCGAATCATGGACAGTTCAGAATAAATGAAAAGGGCAGGTTACAGGTGTCAGGCGCCGGACCTCTTATTTCCGTCACCGATTTCTTTTCTCATTTGTCGCTCCCCATTTACAATAAAATGCGGTTTGACTGCGCGGGGTATAGGACCGAAATGGCTACGACAAAAGTCGATCCCAAGCTCAACGACAGCGATGTCAAGAAGAAATCCAAAACCTACCAGGGCATTACCGGCCGTCAACTGATCGACTGGTACCGCGTGATGTACACGTCGCGCCGCGTGGACGACCGCGAGATCCTCCTGAAGCGCCAGCAAAAAGTTTTCTTTCAGATTTCAGGCGCTGGCCACGAGGCAATCGGAGTCGCGGCCGCGCTCGCCCTCAAGAGCAACTACGACTGGTTCTTCCCTTATTACCGCGATCGAGCTCTCTGCCTGGCGTTGGGTGCGACTCCTTACGAAATGCTGTTGGGAGCAGTGGGCGCCGCCGACGATCCCAGTTCTGGTGGACGTCAGATGCCGTCCCACTGGGCTTTCAAGCGACTGAATGTGGTGACACAATCCTCGGCAACCGGAACCCAGATTCTGCATGCCGTGGGATGCTCAGAAGCGGGGCGCTACTTTAGCCGGCGCCCGAATGCTGCGCGCAAAGCGGATGGAGACTACCGGCAGTTTAAAGACATCCAGTTTCAGGGCGATGAGATCACCTACGTTTCGCTGGGCGATGGCACGACCAGTGAAGGCGAGTTCTGGGAAGCGCTGAACACGGCGTCCAACCGCCGCCTGCCGGTTTTGTTCTGCGTCGAAGACAACGGATATGCGATTTCAGTCCCCGTCGAAGTGCAGACTTCGGGTGGAAATATTTCGCGTCTGGTTTCCAACTTTCCAAATTTTCATTTTGAAGAGATTGACGGCACCGACCCGATCGTCGCCTATGCGGCCTTAAAACGCGCTGCCGACTATTGCCGTGCCGGACACGGTCCTGCATTCGTGCACGCACATGTGATTCGTCCTTATTCCCACTCACTGTCGGACGACGAGCGGCTCTACCGTCCAGACAGCGAGCGCCAGCGGGATGCGGCTCGCGATCCGATTTCTTGCCTGCAAATGTTCCTGCTGCGGGAAGGGATTCTCGACGAAAAGTCGATCAACAAGATTGAAAAGGAAGTAGACGAAGAAGTACAGGCAGCCGCTGACCAGGCACTGGCCGCTGCGATCCCGCAGCCGGATTCAATTTACAACTTCGTTTATTCGCCGGACCTTGATCCCACGTCAGCGGCTTTCTCCACGCAGCCGGGCTTTGCTTCCAGCGAGGCGGGCAGCGACGGCAAGAAGTCCGCAGCCTCCCAACCGAAGACGATGGCCGACCTGATCAACGCCACGTTGCGCGACGAAATGCGGCGCGATGAGCGTGTCCTGATCTTCGGCGAAGATGTGGCTGACGCCAGCCGCGAAGAATATCTCAAACAGAAGTTGATCAAGGGCAAGGGCGGTGTGTTCAAGCTGACCTCCGGCCTGCAGATCGAATTCGGAGCCGACCGCGTATTCAATTCCCCGCTGGCCGAAGCCAACATCGTGGGACGCGCCACGGGAATGGCAGTCCGCGGACTGAAGCCGGTCGTCGAGATTCAATTCTTCGACTACATCTGGCCGGCGATGATGCAGCTGCGCGACGAATTGCCGATCGTCCGCTGGAGATCGAACAATGCATTTTCCGCGCCCGCAGTCATCCGCGTTGCCATTGGCGGATATCTGACGGGCGGAGCAATCTATCACTCCCAGTGCGGCGAGAGCATCTTCACGCACACCCCGGGAATGCGAGTCGTCTTCCCATCCAACGCGCTGGATGCGGCCGGCCTGCTGCGCACCGCGATCCGTTGCGACGATCCGGTCCTGTTTCTCGAGCACAAACGCCTCTATCGCGAAACCTACGGACGCGCGCCCTATCCTGGCCCGGACTACATGGTTCCGTTCGGTAAAGCGAAGACGGTCCAGGCGGGAACGGATTTGACGGTCATCACCTACGGAGCAGTCGTTCCGCGCGCGTTACAAGCGGCGCAGAAGCTGGAACGTGAGCATCAGATCAGCGTAGAACTGATCGACCTGCGCACGCTAAGCCCGTTCGACTGGGACGCAATCGCCGCTTCGGTTAAGAAGACTAATCGCGCACTCATCGCTTACGAGGATTCCCTCAGCTGGGGATACGGCGCGGAAATCGCGGCCCGTATCGCCGACCAGCTCTTCCATCATCTTGACGCGCCCGTAAAACGCATCGCCGCGACCGACACGTTTGTCGCCTATCAGCCGATCCTCGAAGATGCGATCCTGCCGCAGGTAAGCGATTTGTTCCGTGCTATGAAGGAGTTAGCGGAGTTTTGAGGGTTGGGCCGAAAAGGCCTAAAGTTTGCACCCAGTTGTGCCGATATAACGGAAATGGACCTTTCCGCCATCGCTCTTCAGGGATTGCAGCAGGCCGACGTACAACTGGAAAAGGCCGCCGCCCGGATCGCCAGCGCGGCCACCCTGTCTGCCGACGGAAGCAACGTCGATGCCGTCGATCTCAGCGCAGAAATAGTTGCACTCCTGTCAGCCAAGAATCAGTTTTCGGTGGAACTCGCGACCCTGAAAGTTGCCGCCCAGGTTCAGAAAAACTCCATCGACCTGATTGCCTGAAATCGTCTGGTCGTCCTTGCTCTGAAACCTATCTTGATTTCTTCGGCGCACGAGTCCCGCCTGAGCCCTTACCAAAATTGAAGCCGTAGGGACCGCCGCCGAAGCAGACCAGCGCGAAAGCAATCGTCACCAACGCCAGCGGAAATTCGTATCCGCCTTGCGCAGTGAATCCATTTTTCCAATGAACCTTCACGATGGCGACCGCCATTTCGATCAGAAACGCGAACGCGGCGAAGCGCGTGCACAGACCGAGGACAATCACAATGCCACCCACAAATTCGGTCGCCGCTGAGAGATAGGCCAACCATGCAGGGATTCCCAGAGCACCGATGAACTGCTGGTGCCCGTGAAATCCACCAAAGACTTTCTTGTATCCATGCGCGATCATGATCGCGCCCAGCGCAAGACGCATCACCAGCAACGCGAACGGCTGCAATCGATTGAGAGAGTTCAAAACTACCTCCAGAGTTGGGAACAAATAAGGTAGCAGAAGGCGAGGGTCAGGTGTCAGGTGTCAGGTCTTAGGAAAACCGACACTCTCGGGGTGTGCGATCGCCCCCTTGCAAAACGACAAGCCCGAGCGATCGGTCCTACGATTTTCCTGACACCTAAAACCTAAGACCTGACACCTGCTCCACTACCACTCTGAGTACACGGTCCCATCACTGGCGACGCGACTCGAACCGCTGTGGACGCCAAAGATGCCGGGGTCGGTTTGCTCCAGCGACATGATGGAATCGTCTTCGTCTGGAACCCAGGTGTCTTCGCGTCCGGTGATGTCATCGGGAATAGTCCGGATATATCCGGCCTGCTTGAGGTCTTGCAGTGAAGTGGGCGCCTTGTGCTTGTCCAGCGTGTACTGGACAATCGAGTCGTTGAGTGTCCGCAGGTTCTGCCGCAGGTTGTCTTCGCGCGCGCGATTGATACTGGCGCTGTAATTCGGTATCGCAATCGCCAGCAGGATCAGGATGATGGTCATCACCACCATCATCTCCAGCAGCGTAACGCCGCGCTCCCCTTGCTTCGGCAGTAATCGTATTTCCACGTTAGTGCGTCCAGGTTGAATAAACGGTCCCATCCGTCGCGGTGTCATTCGAACCGCTATGCACGGACCCAATGCCGGGTTCGTCCGGATTCCAGGCGTGCTGCGGATCTTCCGGCTCCGTCACCCAGGTGTCGGGGCGTCCTGTGATGTCCTCGGGAATGTACTTCAGATACCCGGCCTGAACCACGTCATCGAGAGTCTGCGGGGCTTTCTTCTTGTCGAGCGAATACGTTTCGACCACCTTGTTGAGCGTCGCCACATTCGAGTGCAGTTTGGCTTCTCTTGCACGCACTATCGCTCCGCTAAACATCGGCAACGCAATCGACATCAGGATGAGCATCAGGGCGATGACCACCACCATCTCGATCAGCGTAAAACCGCGCGCATGAGTTCTGGGTGTGATCTTCATCTACCAGTCCTTATATTTCGTGTCATCCAATGCCGTGCCCTGTGACTTGCTGTAGACGTCAAACACATTCTGACCTCCCCATGAATCGGAGGTCGGATCGTCTTGCGTAGAACGCATGCCCCATTCCGGCTTGCCAGTCATGGGATCAATCGGGATCTTGCGCAAGAACTTTAGCTTCTTGCCGCCGACATCGACTCCCGTGACCAGGGTTTCAAGGTCCGGCGGATACTGGTCGCTTCCGACTTTGGTTTGAAATGCGCCCCGGGCAGCGGCGTCGTAGTAACGGTCAATCGCGTCCCGCAACATCCACAAGTCCGCGTGCAACTCGCGTTCGCGCTCCCGCTGAACCGAGGCCCGAAACAATGGAACCGCCATGCCCGTCAGGATCAGCAGAATCGCAGTTGCAACGATCAACTCGATCAGCGTGAAGCCACGCTGCAGACGGGCATCGCGAACAACCGATTTATGCCGATGAGGGAATGAAGTCATCGCCGAACTCGCATGGATCGACATCGTATTTAGCCAAACAGTTTCCCGGCAAGGCAGAGACCAGGGAACACAAGTTCGCTGCGATCGCTCATTGCACCGTAACGGCAGCCTGCGCTCCACTCATCGCAATGGCTTGCATCGCAGGATCGCGTGCACCACCCCGCGTGATGGTCAATTGAGACTGTCCGGGCGCCTTGGCCATGAAGGTCAGCGTCACCACCGCGCCTTGACCCGAGACTCCGCCCGCCCCCGGTGGCCGGGTCGCCGTGACCTGCAACGTTCCCGTCGATGGATCGTCGCGATGGACGAGCGCGACCGCTTGTCCGTCTTGCGACAGGAACCCGCCGTTCGAAACGTTCACCACCTGCAACTGGTTGGCGTCGTAGTTGAGCTGAAGCGGAACGGAATACACGTTTTGCCCGCCCGACACCATCACATTCACCGTAAATGTGGCGCCTTTCGCTTGCGTCAACAGGGGCGGATCAAACAGGAATGAGCCCGCCGCTCCAGTTTCGGTAGAAGGCGTCTGTTGTGCCGGGGGCGCAGCCTGAGCGGTTGGCGCAGGAGCCTGCTGCATTGGTTGTTGCTGCGCCGGAGCACTGGGTGCTGGCGCTGGCACTGGCGCTGGCGATGCCACAGGCGCGGCCGGCTTGCTGCCACTGCGACGCAACTCCAAAGCATTCGCCGTTCCCACATCGAGCATGTCGAGGTTGGAACGCGATGCCTCCGGTCCGCGAATGATATGCGGGATCAGCACAAACACGATCTCGTTCTCGCGATGCTCGGTATTGGTCTGAGAAAAGAAATACTTCAGCAGGGGGATGTTCGCCAGTCCCGGAATCCCGCTCAACGACTTTGTCTGTTGATCTTCCAGGATGCCGCCCAGCAGGTTGACTTCGCCGTCCTTGAGCCGAATTTCGTGTTCGATCTTGCGCTGACCGATGACCGGCTGGTCGATGCCGCCAATGTTCACTCGCGACGTTACGGCGGAAATATCAAGCGACATTTTCAACGTGACTTCCCGGCCCGCATGCACGCGCGGAGTGATGTCGATATTCACGCCGACGTCGAGGTACTGAAACTGTGTATTGACCAGCGGATTGACGCCAACGCCGCCGATGCCCGGCTGGAACGAACCAGTTGCGACTGGGACGCGGTCGCCAATCTTCAACGTTGCCTTCTGCCCGTCCAATGCTCGAATCTGCGGATTCTGAATGAGTTTGGTGTTGCTGTCGCTCAGCAACGCCGTAGCCGTGGCCGCTGGAATCGTGACCTGAAAATCAGTCGCATCCAGGTTAGCCAGCCGGTTTAAGTTAATCCCATTCGACGAACTGCTGCTCGTGCCCGTACCGGTCCCGGTACCGGTGCCCGTGTTGGTACTGATGTTGGGTTGCAACTGCACCGTGGCGCTGGTCGGCGGACTGATGCCGAGATTGTGCATCTTGTCGCGACTGACTTGCATGACCGCGACTTCCACCACCACTTCCGGTTTCGCCTTGTCGAGATCGTCAACGAGTTTCTGCGCCAACGCCATCTGGTCGGGAGTTCCGCGAACCACGATTGCGCCTTGCGAAGGCAACTGCTGAATACGGCTCACCTCGAGGATGGTGCGCATCGCATTGACGACGTCCTGCAACTCGGTGGGCTGGGAAAGATTCGATAAGTAAAAAGTTTTGATTACGTTTTGTTCCAGCTCTTTCCGCTTGGCAGGATTGTCTTGCGCTACAAATATCGTGTTGGGCGTTACGGGACGCCAGAAAGTCTTGGTTTCGAACGAGACGACCTCGAGCGCATCTTCCAGCGTGACACCATTCAATTCAATGCGCACACGGCGTCCGGTGTAATCGGGATCAAACAGGACGTTGATGCCGGCCAGCTTCCCGATCGTCTCGTAAATCACCTTCGTATCTTCCGTGAGTTTTAGAGTGATCGGAACGTTCGCTATCGGAGTAAGTTCTACTGGCCCCTGGGCGGAATCCAGGCGGCGACGCAAAGCACTCGCTCCCGCCGACGCCTGCGGCTGGGGCCCCTGCGACTCGCGGAGCATCTGCTGGGTTCGGCGAAGTTCTTGTTGCGCGATGAAAGATGAAGGGTCGATCTCAGCTGCCCTTTGAAACTCGGCCAGAGCTTCCTCAAGCTTGCCTGCGTCCCGCATCACTTGCCCGCGGTGCACGTGCGATGCGGCAGACAGGAACTTCGTACGCTCATAGGACGCGCGGTATTTCAGGTCTTTCGGCTTGAGGTTGTAGGCTTGCTTGTAGAAGTCGTAAGCCTGTTCGTAATTCTGGCGGGCTTCCGCGTCGGAACCTTTTTCATACAGCGTCTTGGCCTGGTCGGCATAGGTGACGAGGCTGACGCACAGAAGCGTTACGAACAGAGCCGGACGTATGAGGCGTGTCATTGAAAACGGTCCTCTGTAAAATCTTTCTCGCGGGTGACTACCGCCGCTCGTTGGGCTCCCAGCGGCGAGGAGCGGACTGGTGCTCCAGACGGCCGTCACGCGTGAAAAATACCGGAAAATCGGATTATAGCATCGCCTCAACTTAGTCCCGAAGTGATTGGTACGTCGATGTTTACACTCATTGGTCCCTGTCCTTTCAGGTACGGGTCGCCGGTCTTGAATCCAACGTCACAGGTCGCGCGTCTCAGATGTGAGGAAACCCGGGCTTCGGCATCGGAAACGGGTTGGCTTTTCCTGTCATCTAAGACCTGTGACCTGAGACCGAAAACTGATTCTCTGATACTTTCTTTTCAGTAGTATGACTCGACAGAACACTCATCAAACGCGTCCCACCCCAGAGAAAAATCCCCGCCGCGAGCCCACCGCGTCTGGGGATCGCGATGCCGCTGTCAACAGGAACGCTAGCCACAACTATTTCTTGCTCGACAAATTTGAGGCAGGAATGGTTCTTACTGGCACCGAAGTCAAGGCCATCCGCGATGGCATGGCTAATTTGAAAGACTCCTACGGCCTGATCAAGGACAACGAACTCTGGTTGCTGAACTGCCACATCAACCCATACGAACACGGCAGTTACACCAACCACGCGGCCACGCGCACTCGCAAACTGCTGGTTCATTCAGAAGAGATCAAGAAGCTGATTGGGAAGACCCAGCAGAAGGGTCTAACCCTGATTCCCACTCGCATGTACTTCAAGAACGGCCGCGTGAAAATCGAACTGGCTCTGGCTCGCGGAAAACAGCAGTGGGACAAGCGTGAAACCGAACGCCGCCGAACGGCTGACAAAGAGGCGCGGGAAGCCATTGTACGAAGCCGGAAGAGCTGACTAGGCCCACTGTTTTCGCCTGTACTGTGAAAACAATTGCGACGTTGCCGCACCTCTAAGTCACTCCAATTTCCAGTCCAACTCTTGTTATCAATACTTTCAAGATATCCCTCGCAGGGTGCTGATTTTGCGTGCTATTTGGGCGGAAGCGATGTATATACTACAAACGCTAGTAGGTGGTCTCCCCGCACCCCGTGCAGCGCTAGATGAACAAAGCAATCTCACCCCCAGCATTTTTCAACTCGGAGCGCACTATGAAGAAGAGGTTCTGCCAGGCCCATTGTGCGGTGCTCTGTCTCACCGCGATGTTGTTCCTAGTTGTATCGACCCTAGCCGTCGCTCAAGCCAGCAAGGTTCAGGTGTACAAAGAACTGAAACACGACACTTCGTTGCCCTTGTCGGAACTGGTGCGCATGACGCCTGAACAGGCGAATCCGTTTTCGCCGCGAGTTCTCGATATCCTGCCGACCGGTCACGATGCACCTGCCAATTTCACGCAAGCTCCGGATGCGGCCCTGCAGGATCAAGTACTTCCTCCTGTTTCCGCAACCGTAGGCCTGAATTTTGAGGGTTTGGGACTCGGCACCCCTGGTTTCGGGATCTGCTGTGCACCGCCTGACACCAACGGAGCGGTGGGCGCGACTCAATATGTGCAGTGGGTCAATCTCTCCTTCGCGGTTTACAACAAGGCGACCGGTGCCAAGGTGGCTGGACCAACTCCCGGCAACGCTCTCTGGGCCGGTTTTGGCGGCACATGTCAGACGGCGAACAGCGGCGATCCGATTGTGCAGTACGACAAGATCGCAAATCGCTGGGTTCTGACTCAGTTCCAGGTCAATTCCCAACCTTTCCTGCAGTGCGTTGCTGTATCGACTACTTCGGATGCGACCGGAACCTATAACCGCTACTCATTTTCCTTCGCCAACCAGTTCAACGACTATCCGAAGATGGGTGTATGGCCTGACGCGTACTACATCTCGTTCAACAACTTTCTGAACGGCCAGACTTTCACCGGCCCGAATGCTTGCGCGATGGATCGCAGTGCGATGCTGGCAGGTACGGCGGCTACGATTCAGTGCTTCCAGCAAGGCCCCTCCTTCAGCACCTTGTTGCCTTCCGACATGGACGGCACGATACAGCCGACCGCTGGCGAACCTGGCTTCTTCGTCGACTTCGGAGCGAATCGTCTCAACCTCTGGAAGTTCCACGTGGACTTCGCTCACCCCGCAAATTCCACCTTCACAGGTCCAGCCGCTCTGACAGTGGCCAACTTCACCGCCGGCTGCAACCGCACGTGCGTACCGCAGCCTGGAACCACTAACCGGTTGGATATGCTCGGCGATCGCATGATGTATCGTCTGGCTTATCGCAAATTTGCTGATGGTCACGAGTCACTGGTGACCAGCCACACCATCACCACTGGCTATCGCTGGTACGAACTGCGCGATCCCAACGGCACGCCCACGGTGTTCCAGCAGGGCACGTTCGCACCCGACGCCAGCACTCGCTGGATGGGTAGCATTGCCATGGATCAGAGCGGCAACATTGGCATGGGATACACGCTGGGAAGCGCCACTATCTTCCCGTCCGTGTTCTTCACTGGACGCGTTCCCTCCGACGCTGCTGGCACGATGGAAACCGAGCAGGTTATCGTCAACGGAGCGGGTTCACAGACCAGCCCAACCCGTTGGGGTGACTACAGCGCCATGACGGTGGACCCCGCTGACGACTGCACTTTCTGGTACACGCAGGAATACAGCGCGGTCACCGGCAGCTTCTCCTGGAATACCCGCATCGCCAACTTCAAGTTCAACGGTTGCGGTGGCGGGGGCGGCGGTCCGCAGGTCTCTCTCACTCCGGCGTTGTTGAAGTGGGGCAAAATCTTCGTGGGCGTGAAGAGCGGTGCTAAAACCGTTACCCTCACCAACGTTGGAAATGCCACACTCAACATCAGCAGCATCACCACCAGCGGCGACTTTGCGCAGAAGATCGTTGCCAAGTCTTGTAAAGCTACGGTTGCCCCCGGTGCCAGCTGCTTGATCAAGGTGACTTTCACCCCAACTCAACTTGGAGTGCGTACCGGAACGTTGTCTGTCAACGACGATGCTCCCAACACACCCCAAACCGTCAGCCTGACGGGACAGGGCAAGTAGAAGTTAGATCGGAAACAGGGGCGGGATTCCGGTCCCGCCCCTCCCCTTCCTGGCACGAAGCCAGGTACAAAGTCTGCTACTCGATTCTGCTTTACGAAAGACCGTGGCGCTCTCAGACGCGGCTGACATAGACTAGTTGAACAATCCCCCTGAAAATTCCACGTTCTTCGGAGCAATTCATGAGCAGTAGTTCGACCCGTTGTTTCCGCACGATCAGCCAGGCTGTATTTTGCCTCGCGGTGTTCGCCACTTCGGTGTTTGGTCAGTCCACCATGCGCGTAATCCGCGAGTCGAAACATGACGTGTCTCTCCCGCTGGCGGAACTGGGAAGAATGACTCCGGCTCAGCCCAATCCCTTTTCTCCGCGACTGCTGAAGGTACTCCCGACCAAGCCAGTCCTTGCGGCACCGCAATATGAGGTCGCGGACGCTGCCCTTCAGGAACAGATGCTCACACCCATGGCTGCAACGATCGGTCTTAACTTTGAAGGACTGGGGCAGAGCCAGTACGGATTTGTCGTCCAGGCGGCCCCGCCCGACACCAATGGAGCCGTTGGAGCAACCCAGTATGTGCAGTGGGTGAATCTCGAATACGCCGTCTTCGACAAAGCCACTGGAGCGCTGACTGCAGGCCCGTTCCAGGGCAATTCCATTTGGGCTGGCTTTGGCGGACAGTGCCAGACCAGCAATGACGGCGATCCGATCGTGCAATACGACAAGATTGCCAATCGCTGGATTCTCACCCAGTTCGCCGTTAGCAGTACTCCCTACTTGCAGTGTGTTGCGGTATCCACCACCAGTGACGCGACCGGAAGCTACAACCGCTACGCGTTCTCATTCGGCAACAGTTTTCCTGACTATCCCAAACTCGGCGTGTGGCCGGACGCATATTACATTTCCTTCAACATGTTCGGCCCCGTCAACTTTCTGGGCGCCGATGCCTGCGCCATGGATCGCAACAAGATGCTGGCCGGCCTGCCCGCGACCATCGTCTGCTTTCAGCAAAACACTGGGGTCGACAGCCTGCTGCCCTCCGATATGGACGGACTCATTCAGCCCGCACAGGGAGAGCCCGCGTTTTTCGCAGACTTCGGCACGAATAGCTTGCGGCTGTGGAAGTTTCACGTGGATTTCGCCACTCCTGCAAACTCCACATTCACGGGACCCACGACGCTGGCGGTTGCGAACTTCAACCCACTCTGCGGCGGCGGCACTTGCGTTTCTCAGCCTGGAACCACGCAAAAATTAGACTCTCTCGCAGATCGCCTGATGTACCGTCTCGCATACCGCAAGTTCACTGACGGACACGAAGCGCTGGTTGCGAACCATGCCATCACCACCGGCACGCGCTGGTACGAAATACGCAACCCCAATGGCACGCCCTCAGTCTTCCAGCAGGGCACCTACGCACCTGACTCCAGCACTCGCTGGATGGGCAGCATCGCCATGGATCAGTCGGGCGATATCGCGCTTGGGTACAGCGTTGCCAGCGGATCCGTATTCCCCTCGATAGCATTTACCGGACGTTTTGCGGGAGACGCACTCGGCACCATGCAAGCGGAGCAGTCGATCGTTGCTGGAACGGGCTCGCAGACCAATCTCGTGCGTTGGGGCGACTACAGTGCCATGACCGTCGATCCCGTCGACGACTGTACGTTCTGGTACACACAGGAGTACATCAAGGCTACGGGAAGTTTTAATTGGAATACGCGCATCGCCAATTTCAAGTTCGATACTTGCGGCGGGAGCGGTGGCGGTGGGACTGCGATCCTGTCGACGACCCTGTTGAAATTCGCCAAGACTCCAATCGGACAATCAAGCGCCCCTCTCAGTGTGACGCTCTCCAATACCGGCACCGGCCCCCTGAATCTGTTCAGCGTTACCGCGAGCGGAGACTACCAGATCTCAAATAACACCTGCTCGACAACCGTAGACGCAGGCACAAGCTGCATAGTCAGCGTCACCTTCACGCCGACCAAGAAAAACGCGCGCACCGGCACATTGACATTCTCGGACGATGCTCCCAATAGCCCGCAAACGGTGACTCTGAAGGGGACGGGACAATCACTGGCGCTCTCGCCCACAGCACTGAATTTCGGAACGCTGACGGTTGGCAACACGAGCTCTCCACAGGACGTAACCGTAACGAATGTCGGCAGTACAGCGGTGACGTTCACCGGATTCGCCTTTGCCGGGGGCGCCGCGGGAGACTATCTGATAGCCGGGAACACTTGCGGAACCACTATCGCTCCCGGAGCAACGTGCGCAGTCAGCGTGGGTTTCAAGCCGACCAAGAAGGGCGCCCGTAACGCGAAATTGAACATCAAGAACAACGGCGGCGGGAGTCCATCGACGGCGACCGTAACCGGCATCGGTAATTAGCCGCAGAGTATTCCGACATACAAAAGGGGCAAGACTGTTGTCTTGCCCCTTGTTATTTGCGCAGAAGTTCATGCGAGCAAGGCGGAGAGGACATTCGCAACGAAATCCACCAGGAAGTGTCCGAACATGTTCGACACAAGATCGCGGCGCCACATATAGAAACCCGTCAGAATTCCACCCAGCACCAGTGCGATGAGAATATTCGCCGCTCCACCGGTCCAATGACCAACCGCAAACACTGCCAGCGGAATGATGCACGCCGCCGCACGACCGAACCCCAGCGACTGCAGCCGCTCAATCACATATCCTCGGAAAAATAGTTCCTCGACCACTCCCGCGCGCAGCACAACAATGGAAACCACCCACAAGGGCAGTTTGTCGAAGGCCTTCGACGCAGCGCCATGACCGTAACCGGTCATTTGCGCAATCAGAGCAGCAGGAACAATGCAGGCAACGGCGATCACGACACCCCATGCCAGCGACTTCCAAAGTGGCGAAGTGCCGATCCCAATCGAACGCAGCGGCAGGTTCTCTCCGCGACGAACCAGCCAGAGCAAAGCAGCCCCACTGGCAAAAAAGCAGCCTTCCCTCAGCAGCGTCAATGCGACTCCCAGCTCGGGCGCAATGGCGCGAAAAACTTGCCGGATCACCAGCATCGACAGCAGAGAAAATGCCACGCCAAACCACGTCAATGCCCGGTTGCTCGCCGGCCTATCCACTACGATCGCTTCGGTCATGGGACTTTGTACGTACAACATCCCTCTAAAGTTCCGGCCCCGGCCCATTGGCAATGCTTGCTATGACTTTGCGTGAGTTGCGCGTTTCCCCTTTCTCCGTGGATACTGAAAGAAAGTCATGAAAATCAATCTCTTTACCTCCGCCCCTTCCTTAGTGGAAACCGAATGCCTGGTCGCCGTTGTACTGGACCAGGGCGAAAAAGATAAACCGGCAGCCGTTGTCGCATGTAGCGATGCAGCCGTACACGCCGCCACCAAAGAAGTGATCACCAGCCCTGACGTCACGGGCAAGACTTTTGAAACTACTCTGCTCTATCGCCCGGCAGGACTGAAGGCGAAACGGCTGCTTCTGGTCGGTGGGGGCAAAGCAAAGAATTTCTCCGCAGCCGAACTGCGCAAGGTGGCGGGCGCGGCAGTGCGCACGCTCAAGGGCAAGAGCATTCGCAGCTTTGCCTTCGCACTTCCGGAAAACGCAGTCAGCGCAGCCGAAGGCGTGCGGTCGGTTGCCGAGGGCGCATTCGTGGGTGACTTCGATCCCGACTACTACAAGAGCGATCGCAAAGACCAGAAGATTGATTCCCTCACAATCGTCGCCAGCGGCGACCAGTCCGCGCTCGAACAAGCATTGAGTGTGGGACGCATTGTTGGTGAGTCGCAGAATTTCACTCGCGACCTGGTCAACGAACCGTCCAATCGTATGACGCCGACCACCATGGCCGACCGCGCCAGGAAGATGGCCGCGGAAGTCGGATTGAAATGCGAAACCTATGACGCTGACAAAATCAAAGAATTGAAGATGGGAGCATTTTGGGGAGTTGCCCAGGGATCGGATGAACCGCCGGCACTGATTGTTCTGCGTTATGAACCTGCCGGTGCGGTCGACAAGGTCCATCTCGGCCTGGTCGGCAAAGGCATCACGTTTGATACGGGTGGAATCTCGATCAAGCCCGCCGACGGCATGGAGAAAATGAAATACGACATGGCCGGCGGAGCCACCATGATCGGAGTCATGCGCGCGATCGCTCTGCTGAAACCGAAGGTCAAGGTTACAGCCATCGTGTGCGCGACCGAAAATATGCCGTCTGGAAAGGCCCAAAAACCGGGCGACGTGCAAATCGCCATGTCCGGCAAGTCGATCGAGATCATCAACACTGACGCCGAAGGCCGCCTTGTTCTCGCCGATGGCCTCTGCTATGCCCGCCAGCTAGGCTGTACCCACCTCGTCGACGCAGCCACGCTTACGGGCGCAGTCGTCGTCGCTCTCGGCTACGTAAACGCAGGCATCTTTGCCAGCGATGACCAGATGTACGATCGCTTCACGCAGGCCAATAAACAGGCAGGTGAAAAAATGTGGCGCCTGCCGCTCGATGACGAATACAAGGAAGTCATCAAGTCCAACATCGCCGATATCGTGAACTCCGGCGGTCGCTGGGGAGGCGCAATTTCCGCCGCCATGTTCCTGAAGGAATTTGCCGAGGACACTCCCTGGATCCACCTCGACATCGCCGGCACAGCCTGGATGGAAGACACCAAACCCTGGATCGCGAAGGGACCGTCGGGAATTGCAGTTCGAAGCCTGATTGAGTTTGTGAAAGGCTGGGCGAGCTGAAACATAGGCTCGTATCTTCTACGAGTGCTCTACCTCAGGCGGCGAGGTGGGCGAGATTCCCTGCTTCGCATCGGAAGCTAGATCTTCGCGACCTTCGCTGGAAGGCGGCGCAAGCCGATGTCCCAGTCGAATAAAGGGACGTTCCACAATCTGATAACTGAGCCACGACACCAGGAAGATCATGATCAGGTTCACGGGAAATCGCTGAAGAAAGACCAGTCTCGATCCAGCGGTCGGAATGCAGAAAAACTGCTGCCAAAGATAGATGCCATACGAAAGGCGTCCGACCCATCGTAAAACGGCCGACTCCAGCAACCGTCCAATCCAACCCTCAGGATGGTAGACGGTTCCAACCACGACCAGGGTCAGCAAACCGGATTCCCAAATTGAGTAAGTACGCACACGATGCAAGACCTGCATGAGGACGTAGCCCGCTACACACAGGATCCACATCCAGGGCCGGAAGCGTCCAACAAATAGCGCGCGGACCGACGCATCATCGAGAAGTAACGCCGCCAGGCATCCCAATAGAAGCGCATCCAACCGAACGTCGGTGCGGGAACCAAACAATAACCCAGGAATTACGCGGTCAAACCAGTGTTCCCGAAAGTCCAACATTCTCCAACCCGCTACCGCAACCGCAAGGGCAAGCGCAAACCACCGCGCCCGGAGCTTGCCAAGCAGCACCAGCACCGCCGGCCAGAGCAAGTAAAAGTGCTCCTCGACAGCCAGTGACCAATAGTGGACCGTGTACCCTCCCCAACCATAGCGGATCCAACCCTTCGGCAAGTAGTTGCGAAAGAAAAATACGGAACTCCACCATTCCGCCGGCACCACAATAATGGAGCCAAGCAAGGCAAGAATCCCGATCACCACCAGGTAAAGGATCGCAGGTGGGAGAATACGGCAAGCCCGGCGAATGTAGAAACCGCGCAGGCTGATCTTTCCACACGCATTCTGCTCCTCGAGCAGACGAGAACAGATTAGAAATCCACTGATTGCAAAAAAGAGGCTCACTCCGTTTGGACCAGTGCGGGTGAACGCAACGATCTGCGGGTGATGTCGCAACTCCGAGTAACTCACCAGATGGTCGACCAGCACGCCAAAAATTGCGATCGCTCGCCAACCGTCGAGAGTCGGCAGATATCCGCTTTTAGGTGGTCTGGTCACGGCCCGTCAAGAGTAATCATGCTGTCGTTCGCAAGCAACGGCCATTCGCTGGTTCGATTAAAATATCGGTAGACGTCACGATGGACCTCCCTCAGAAAATTCGTAGCCTGCCAACTTCTCCTGGGGTCTATCTCTACAAAAACGCCGAAGGCGAAGTGATTTACATCGGCAAGGCGAAGAACCTGCGTTCGCGGGTCAGTTCGTATTTTCACGAGGGCCGCTGGACCGATGCCAAGACCGGAACACTGGTGCGCGAAGCGGTGGACGTCGACTACGTAGTCGTCGCCAACAACAAGGAGGCGTTAGCCCTTGAGAATCACCTCATCAAGCAGAAGAAACCGCGCTTTAACATCCTGCTGCGCGACGACAAGACCTATCCTTACGTAAAGCTCACTCTCGCGGAACGCTTCCCTCGCGTGTATGTGACTCGTCGCCTCCGAAAAGATGGTAGCGCTTACTACGGGCCATACTTCCCCGCGAATCTTGCGTATCGGATCGTCGACCTGATCCACCGCAATTTCATGGTCCCGTCCTGCAAGGTGGATTTGACGCGCTACCATCCACGCCCATGTCTGCAGTACTACATCAAACGCTGCCTGGGTCCATGCGTGCAGGAACTGACGACGCCCGAGATCTACGGCGAAGCCGTACGAGATGTGAAACTTTTTCTCGAAGGACGGCAGACTGACCTGGTGAAGTCGCTGCGTAATCGCATGGCCGAAGCAGCAAACGCGCAGGAGTTCGAGCGCGCCGCCAAACTTCGTGACTTGGTCTCCACCGTCGAGCAACTACAAGAGAAACAACGCATCGCCAGCGTTGACGGCGATGATGCCGATGTCTTCGGATATCACTACGAAAACGAAATGGTCGCCGTAAATCTCTTCCACATGCGCGGTGGAAAAGTTCTCGATCGTCGGGAATTTTTCTGGGAAGAATTACCGGAATCCTCTGCCTCTGGGTCTATGGATCAGGAAGCAGACTCGGCTCCCGCTGATCAAAGTGCGACCGCTGCAACCTTCAGTCCCGGAGAGCTTTTCTCCGCCCTCCTCAAACAGCTGTACCTCGGACAGCCATATGTGCCGCGCAACATTTACGTTCCCGCTGAATTTGAGGACCGCGAAGAACTGGAAGATGTGCTCAGCGAACAACTCGCGGGCGAAGGTGGACGAGCGACACGTGTCCACATCACCGTCCCACAACGCGGCGACAAGCGCGAACTCGTGGACCTATCCGGCAACAACGCGAAACAATCCTACGATCAGCGTTTCCGCGTGATGAAGCCGAATGCGCGCGCCATCCAGGAAGCGTTTCAGGATGCACTCGCTCTAGCCGAACTCCCGAAGCGCATCGAATGTTTCGACATCTCACATATTCAAGGAGCAGAAACCGTAGCGTCGATGGTCGTATGGGAAGACGGCAAGATGAAGAAATCAGACTACAGAAAATTCATCATCAAGACGGTCGAAGGCGTGGATGATTTTGCTTCCATGCGGGAGGTCGTCACTCGCCGTTACAAGCGTCTGCAGGAAGAAAAGAAGCCGATGCCCAGCCTGATCCTGATCGACGGCGGCCTCGGACAACTGCACGCGGCCGCACAAGCGCTCGAAGCTATTGAGATTATCAACCAGCCGCTTGCATCCATTGCGAAACGCGAAGAGATCATCTACGTCTATGGGCAGGAAGACGACCCGGTCGTGCTCGATCACCACTCGCCCGTGTTGCATCTTGTACAGATGATCCGCGACGAGGCCCATCGCTTTGCCGTGACCTTCCATCGGAAACGCCGCCAGATCCGCGACCGCGCCACGGAACTAAGAGAAATTCCGGGCATCGGAGAATCCACCACACGTCGTTTGCTCGAGCGCTTCGGCAGTTTGCAGGCCGTGAAACAGGCAGACGTCGCGGCGTTATCCGCGGTGGTGACCAAGACACAGGCCGAAGCGATTCTGGATTATTTTCACAAAGCGAATGTGGCCACGGGTCGCTGATCCGGGTGTCTTAGGACTGCCCTGTATATCCTGACTGTCAGCAGGTAAGAAGCGGTGTTACTATCTCCGCGAGAATTAGTCCGCGTGTACAACCTCATTTATTGCAACCGGTGCGGGCTGCAAAGCAGCGCGGACGCCCAGTTTTGCCAAAGCTGCGGCGATACGCTGCGGGAGCCGCCACCCGCCCCGTTGCAATCTTCACCGAGCCTGCCTGATGAAAGTGTCTCTGCCATTGCTCAGGCAACGCCAGCCGCGCGCTATGCCGGCTTCTGGATTCGCGTAGTCTCTTCCTTGCTGGACCTCGTCCTGATATTCATTGTGCAATTCCCCATGCGCATGCTGGTCGGCTCGATGACTACGATCCTGGGTGAGGATTGGCAAATGCCGACGCCGAAGATCTTTTTCATGAACCGCATCGCCCGTATCGGCATGGCGATATTACTGGTGTGGCTCTATCGCGCGGGAATGGAAAGCTCTCATTTTCAAGGAACCTTGGGGAAACTGGCAGTCCAGATCAAAGTCACGGACCTGGAAGGCAACCGCATCTCTTTCGAACGAGCGACGGGAAGACACCTTGCCAAGTTTCTCTCTGCACTCAGCCTCGGAGTCGGGTACCTGATGGTAGGATTCACCCTGCAAAAACAAGGGTTACATGATCGAATAGCCGGCACCAGAGTGCTCTATCGCTGAACTGATTTCTTTTATTTCTCCGCCGCCGGTTTCGTAAGCAGAAATGCCTTCACCACAATCTGGTTGGGCTGCGTGCCGACGGGAATAACAGTCATCATCGAATATTCCGATGGCTCCAGTTTGGTCGGCTTGCGCTTCTGGATCACGGCCACATCGCCCGAACCGGAATCGAGCACCAGCAGGTAATTCTGGTTCTGCGACAAAGCGAGCGCATCCGGATGCGTGCCTACCGGAAGCACCATAATCACTTTGCCAATATCGATATCGTAAACAGCCACGGTATTCGCGCCGAAATTGGAAACGTACAAGCGCGAATTATCGAGCGACACGACCGCACGCACCGGCTGCGCACCGATCAACGAACTGCTCAGCACTTCATTCGGTGTGGTTTCAAGGATGGAGACGCTGTCGGCGCCGAAATTGCATGTGAACAGTTCGCCGCCATCGGGCTTCAGGGCAAGGCTTACAGGAGACTTGCCGACGTCCAGGAGCGCCAGCAACTTGTCCCGCTTCAGATCGATGCTTGCGACCTGATTGGACGCGGCGCAAGAGATGAACGCTTTCGTCGAATCCGGGAGAATGACAATGTCCTCGGGATTCATACACACACTGATGGTCGAGCGCACCACCAGGCGCGCCGTATCAATGAGTGAAACGGTGCTGTCCGCGCGGTTGCTGACCACCACCGTCAATCCGTCCGGAGAGACGCGAGCGAGGCCGGGACCAGTGCCCACGCGGAGTGTGCCGACGACGAGGCGTTGATCGAGGTCCAGCACTGAAACGTTAGCGGAACCTGAGTTCGCGACGTAGGCGCGCCGGCCGTCCGGCGAAACGTCAATAAAGTAAGGGCGCCCGTGGACGCCGATCGTGGCCACGACTTTGTTCTGCTCGGCGTCGATCACGCTGACATTGTTCGAGCCCGCATTCACTGCATAAACTTCGTTTCGCTTTGGATTGGCTGCAACCCCGGTCGGTTCCGTCCCAACCGAAAGATTCCGCACGGGCTGGAATGTGCGCAGGTCAATCACCGTAACCGTGTTGCTCTTGCCGTTCGTGATGTAGGCGTACTCGCGATACCGGGGAGCGTTCGTTGGCAGGGAGCGCTCGTGGAAATACCACCATCCGCCTGCGAGAGCGAGTGGGACTAAAACTGCGATAAAGAGGAGTTTTCGCAAGGTCAGGACTGTTCCGGCGTGACTATTTTCATAACTGTCATCCTGAGCGGAGCGAAGGACCTGCTTCCCCGGCGAGCGAAACAGATCCTTCGCTCGCCCTCGGCTCCGCCTCCGGACGGGTCAGGATGACAGTTCTCAAGAGATACCCACCTAAAATACCAACACCGTGACGCATCGATACAGACAGACTACTTCGACACCGCGACGGCTAACGGAGTTCCAACTTCAGCAACGCTCCGTCCCAGAACCGCAGCGATCTGCCTGACCTGCACCATGAGCGCGTCGAACTGATCCGGATAGAGCGACTGCATCCCATCCGACAACGCGCGATCGGGATCATGATGCACTTCGATAATCAGCCCATCGGCTCCCACTGCAACGGCAGCTCGGGACAGCGGGGTCACCTTGTTGCGCTTCCCCGTTCCGTGACTTGGATCGACGACGATCGGCAAGTGACTCAGTCGTTGGACAGCCGGCACGACGCTGAGGTCGAGCGTGTTACGCGTGTGATCGGCAAACGTCCGCACGCCGCGCTCGCACAGCACAACGTTGTAGTTCCCTTCGCTCATGATGTACTCCGCGGCCATCAGAAACTCTTCGAGCGTCGCGGCAATACCTCTCTTCAACAAAACTGGCTTTCGAGCACGTCCAGCGCGTTTCAGTAGCGAGAAATTCTGCATGTTACGGGCGCCGATCTGGATCATGTCCGCATACTTATCGACCAGGTCGAGCGACTCGTAGTCCACGGCTTCGGTGACAATCAGCAAGCCGAAGCGGTCGCGGATTTCCGCCATAATCTTTAGGCCTGCTTCGCCCATTCCTTGAAACGAGTACGGAGATGTGCGCGGTTTGTAGGCACCGCCGCGAAAGAATTGTGCTCCGGCCAAAGCGACTCGCTCCGCAATCGCAAAGGCCTGCTCGCGACTCTCAATCCCGCACGGACCGGCCATGATCGCCAGATCCACCCCTCCAATCGTGACCGGAGAGCCGGGAAACTTGATGACTGTGTTGTCGGGCTTAACGTCGCGGCTGACTAATTTATAGGGCTTCGAAACCCGTATCACTTCCTGCACACCGGGCATTTCTTCCAGCGTGCCCGAGTCGACTTCACTTTTGTTGCCCGTGATTCCGATAGCGGTGCGCTGCGCACCCGGCATGGAGTGTGCGCGATATCCGAGAGATTCGACCTTTTCACAGACTGCACGGACTTGCTCTTCCGTGGCCTGTGCCCGCATGACAATCAGCATAGTAATACCTGTAATAAGTCTAACGTCCCGCCGTTGCAACGGCAATGGTAGCGCCGTATGCGCCATTGCCGAGTTAGGCCGAAATCGCAGATCACTGTGATGCCAATCATTGACAAAGATCCGCTGCCATGGCCCGCGCCCTTGTTCTTCCGTAAAATAGCGCAGAATTCGATCTGCCCCGTGCGGCAAGACTAGCTTCGGAGGGAATATGTCCACGAAACAGGCCGTCACCATGGCCAGCCGTGCTTTGGCCGTTTATTGTCTGCTGTGGTTCCTGGCTGACTTTACCTATATGCCGACTGACTTGCTCTCTTTCTGGCACTACAGAGACGCGTACGGCGCGATAACCGGTACCACCTACCTGCGCAACTACCATGTCCTCTATCTGGCTGCGCGACTACTACGCATGGTTTTGCTTTTCTTCGCGATGCAATGGCTTTACCGTTCCGGTCCCGCAGTGCAACGGTATTTTCTCGCTTCCACGGAGGAGGCACCAGAAGGGGAGTAATTGCTTCCTGCGAACTCCGTTCGTCCGCCGGCAATGTAAAATAGTTGTTCTGTCTACACTTCCGATCTTCTATGACTGAGCAAGACAAGGCGAATTCCGCCGCACACGACGAGCGCTACGATGCGCAACGCATTGAGCAGAAGTGGTTTGACCGTTGGCAAAGCGATTCATCGGTGTATGCTGCCGAAACCAACCCCACCAAGCCCAAGTTTTACGTACTCGAAATGCTGCCCTACCCCTCGGGCGCGTTGCACATGGGACACGTCCGCAACTACGCAATCGGCGATGCGCTGGCGCGTTACATGTGGATGAACGGCTACAACGTGCTACATCCCATGGGATGGGATGCATTCGGGCTGCCGGCTGAAAATGCGGCCATCAAGAACAACACGCCCCCCCGCCAGTGGACTCTGTCGAATATCGCGGCGATGAAGACGCAGTTTAATCGGCTCGGGTTCGCCTTCGACTGGTCGCGGGAAGTCACCACTTGCCTGCCCGAATATTACCGCTGGAACCAGTGGTTCTTCCTGAAAATGGTTGAGAAGGACCTGGCCTATCGCAAGAAGAGCCGAGTCAACTGGTGTCCGCTGTGCGCTACGGTGCTGGCCAATGAGCAGGTGGTTGGAGGAAATTGCTGGCGGCACGAAGATACGCCCGTTGAGCAGCGCGAACTGGAACAGTGGTTCTTCAGGATCACCAAGTATGCCGACGAACTCTTGCGCGACCTGGACAAACTGGATGGCTGGCCGGAGAAGGTCCGAACCATGCAGCGCAACTGGATCGGCCGCAGTGAAGGCGCGCTCGTAGATTTCGACCTGGGCGGCACGATCGGCGCCGCGGGATCGACGATCACTGTCTTCACCACGCGCGTGGATACGATCTTCGGCGCCACGTCAGTGCAACTTGCGCCCCAGCATCCCATCGTCAAGGACATGATCGCCCGCGACGGTGACTTGCGCGCGAAGGTCGATCAGTTGATTGCCGAGCAACGCAAAGCCAAAGAAGTCGGCGACATCGGCGCCATCGAAAAACACGGCGTGTTTACCGGACGCTACGCCAAGAATCCCTTCAACGGCGAAGCTGTGCCCGTGTGGGTCGCGAATTACATTCTGATGGACTACGGAACCGGCGCCATCATGAGTGTGCCCGCTCACGATGAGCGCGATTACGAATTCGCGCAGAAGTACAACCTGGAAATCCGGCTGGTCATATTGCCGCAGTCCAGCGATCCGGAAGAAACCATGGCGGAGCCGCAACTTCCGTTCACCACTATGGAAGGCATCCTGGTGAACTCCGGCACGTTCAGTGGGTTGAGTTGCGCGGAAGCGATCCAGAAGATGGCAGCCTTCGCCGAAGAAAAGGGCTTTGGAAAAGCCACCGTCACCTTTCGCCTGAAGGATTGGGGTATCTCACGGCAACGGTATTGGGGTACGCCGATTCCGATGGTGTATTGCGAGAAGGACGGCATTGTTCCGGTCGCCGAAAAAGACTTGCCGGTGATCTTGCCTGAGAACGTTGCGATTACGCTCGCCGGCGGATCGCCTCTGATGAATGTGCCGGAGTTTCTGAATACCACGTGTCCTAAATGTGGCGGCCCCGCTCGACGCGAGACCGACACCATGGACACCTTTGTCGATTCCTCGTGGTACTTCTACCGCTATGCCGACGCGAAGAACGATAGGGCTCCGTTTGATCCGAAGGCAATCGCGTACTGGTTCGGCAAAGATGGGATCGATCAATACATTGGCGGAGTCGAACACGCCATCCTGCACCTGATCTATTCGCGCTTCTGGACCAAATTCATGCGCGATCTGGGCCTGGTGAAAAATGACGAACCCGTGAAGCGCCTGTTCACGCAGGGCATGGTGATCAAAGACGGCGCGAAGATGTCGAAGAATTTGGGCAACGTCGTATCTCCAGATGAGATGGTTGCCCGCTATGGCGCCGATGCGGCCCGCCTGTACAGCCTGTTCGCCGCGCCACCCGACCGCGATCTGGATTGGCAGGACACCGGCATCGAGGGCATCTACCGGTTTCTGGGACGTGTGTATCGTTTCTTCGCCAGGAACGCACAGCCGAGTCATCCCGAGTGGCGAAACGCTGTACCTCCAACTTTGTCGCCGGAAGCAAGAGGTATCCAGCGTAAGTTGCACCAGACCATCAAGCGCGTCAGTGACGATTTCCAGGGACGCTGGCATTTCAATACCTGCATCGCCGCGGTCATGGAACTGGTCAATGAAGTGTATGGCGCAGAGAATTCGAAGGACAAAATTCCCGTCACTTTGATCGCCGATGTCCAGCGCAACATCGTTCTGCTGCTGGCTCCCATGGCGCCTTACCTGGCGCACGAACTATGGGAGATGATCGGCGAAAAAGGCAGCCTCCTGAAAGCAGCATGGCCGAAATACGATTCTGCACTGGCGGCGCTGGATGAGATTGAAATTCCTGTCCAGGTGGACGGAAAATTGCGCAGCTTGGTCGTGGTCCCCGCCGGCGCATCGGACGAGCAAGTATTGGAATCGGCTCTGGCTGACGAAAAGATACGGGCAACGATCGCCGGCAAGCAGATTGTGAAGAAGATCGTGGTACCGAAGAAGCTGGTAAACATAGTTGTACGTTGACCAATCCTCGCAGCTCGGAACCACCTCCGGTCACTAACTAAGTTGTTTACCAGCGCTGGCCGTGGAGTTACAATCCTTCTTCTCACTGGAGTGATCATTCCATGCATTCATCCGCCCGACGCCGGCCGCTTGCCGCACTTTTTTCCCTCTTGCTGCTGTGCTCCTCTCCTCTTCTGCGGGCCGCGGACTTGAAGCCAGAAGAGGTCCTCGCTAAGCACCTGGATTCCATAGGATCTGCCCAGGTTCGCAGCAGCATGAAGTCGCGAGTCGTGCAGGGTTTCGCAACATACCGCGTATTGGTAGGAGGTAGCGGAGCGATTGATGGCAAGTACGTTTATGCCTCCGAAGGAGACAAATCCAACTACTTGTGCAAGATCAACTCCAACGGTTTCCGTGGCGAGCAAATTATTTACGACGGCAATAGGGTAAGTGTCGCAGGGACCTATCTAGACAAGAGTCGCTCCGAATTCGGCGACTTCCTGATTAACCAAGACGCTCCGATCCGTGAGAACTTGCTGGGCGGCGTCTGGTCTTCTGGCTGGCCCCTGCTTGACCTGGAAGGGCATAAAGCAAAACTCCATAGCGAAGGCACCAAAAAGGTAGATGGCCGCGAATTCATCGTTCTTCGTTATCAGCCCAAGAAGGGCACCGATTTGAGCATCCTTTTGTATTTTGATCCGCAGTCTTACCAGCATCTCATGACTACCTATCGAATAAGCGTGAGTGCCGGAATCGGAACGCACGGGGAGACTTCGTCGTCACAAAAACAGGTGACTCGTTATCAAATCGAAGAGAAGTTTTCTGACTACCAGACCACGGACGGCCTGACGTTGCCCAGCCACTACGACCTGCGATTTTCGCAGGAATTGGATAATGGCTTCTCCAAATTGGTCGAGTGGGAAGTGAAAGCAACCAACATCGTCAACAACATCCCTGTCGACGCTCGAAGTTTCCAGGTCAAGTAGTCGACCTGACGCAGGCAGGGCCGCTCTACGAGCGTGTTGAGTGTTTACAGCGCATTCCCGGCTTTACACACGCCTGCTGATCTGAGACACTCATCCGTGGAAACACAATCTATCGTTGTCCTCGACTTCGGTGCGCAGTATTCGCAGCTCATTGCGCGCCGCATCCGCGAAAATAAAGTCTTCTCGGTCGTTCTTCCCTTCAACGCCACCCTGGACGAGATTCGGAGCTATTCACCGGCGGGGATCGTGCTCTCCGGCGGGCCGTCGTCGGTGTATGACGAAGGCGCGCCCCATGCCGACAAGAAGGTCCTCGAATTGGGCGTGCCCGTGCTCGGGATCTGCTACGGACTGCAGTTCATGGTGTACGCGCTGGGCGGCAAAGTGCGTCCCGCGGAAAAGCGCGAATATGGCCATGCGACTGTGGAACGCATTTCCGAATCACGCCTGTTTGAAGGCACTCCCAACGTCCTTTCAGTGTGGATGTCGCATGGCGATTCCGCAGAAGAACTCCCGCCCGGATTTTCTCTCACTGCGAAGACTGCGAACGCGGTCGCGGCGATTGAGAATGTCGCGCAGAAGATGTGGGCTGTGCAGTTTCATCCCGAGGTGCACCACACACCATTCGGGGCAGACATCCTACGTAATTTTGCGCTGAAGATTTGCGGCGCTCCGCCAACCTGGACGGGACAGCATTTCATCGATTCGACGGTGGCCTCAGTCAAGGCGCAAGTGGGAAGCGGCCACGCCATCTGCGCTCTCTCTGGCGGCGTAGACTCCTCGGTCGCAGCCGTGCTCGTCGACCGGGCTCTGCGTGATTCCTCCGGCAAATCGCGCCTGACGTGCGTTTTCGTCAATAACGGAGTTCTTCGCAAGAACGAATTCGAGAAAGTCCAGCAGAACCTGCGCGACAACCTCGGACTGCACCTGGTCGCCGTCGATGCCACCGATCGCTTCATGAAACGGCTGGCGGGCGTGACCGACCCGGAAACGAAGCGGAAGATTATCGGCAGTGAGTTCATCGCCGTCTTTGACGACGAAGCCCAGCGTATCGAGAAGGAAGAAGGTAAGGTCGATTGGCTCGTCCAGGGGACGCTCTATCCCGACGTGATTGAATCGCGGTCGGTGCGCGGCCCGTCGCAGATCATCAAATCCCACCACAACGTCGGCGGCCTGCCGGACAAGATGAAACTCAAACTCATCGAGCCGCTGAAAGATTTGTTCAAAGATGAAGTCCGCCGCATTGGACGCGATCTCGGCATGCCGGAAGACATCCTGCAGCGCCAGCCATTTCCGGGCCCTGGATTGGCAGTACGTATTCTCGGCGAAGTCACCAAAGAACGCGCTGATTTGCTGCGCGAGTGCGATGAGATCGTCGTCGGCGAGATCAAGAAGGCCGGGCTCTACCAGAAAATCTGGCAGTCGTTCGCAGTGCTGTTGCCGGTCATGACGGTCGGCGTGATGGGCGATCAGAGGACCTACGCGTACACCTGCGCTGTCCGCGCGGTGCATTCCGAGGACGGAATGACGGCGGACTGGGTGCCGCTGCCTTATGAAGTGCTCAAGTCAATCTCTAATCGCATTGTGAACGAGGTGCGCGGAGTGAATCGGGTCGTGTATGACATTACTTCGAAGCCGCCGGGGACGATTGAGTGGGAGTAGAAGAGCAGGTTTCAGGTCTCAGGTGTTAGGTGTCAGGTCTTAAGAACTTTTTGTCTGCCGCTTTCTTATTTTGCTCCAATACTCATCCTTCACATCAGCATCTATTTCAGGCGCCACGTTGGTCGCATAAAGAGCATCGCGGCCATCTTTCTTTGGACCGGAAATCCAGTATTCTTCGCCGCTCTCCACGTCGTAGTAGTTGGCCTTAAACCCAGCACCCTTTAAACTCCTGAATTCCTTGCCGCCATAGTGGATTGTGGCGCCGGTTTTTGAGTAGGTCACGCGCCCAATTCTGGCAGGACCAGTGAGGCCGCCAGCCTTGCACTCGATATACATGATTCGTGTCTTGTGGCCCATAACGTACTCCAAAAAGCGTGCCCAAGTAGGCAAAATGATTCTCTCACGGCCAGTGACCCACTCTTACAAACTGTCATCCCGAACGAAGTGAGGGATCTGCATTCTGCCGCGGACTGCAGATCCCTCGCTCGTCCTCGGCTTCGCCTCCGGACGGTTCGGGATGACAGGGTTGGGGACGGGGCAGTCCCTCCGATTGAGACTCGGCGCGAAACGCACTACCATATCCCCATGCCCGTCGACACCGAGACTCATCAGCCTTCCACGACTCACATCCGTGCCCCTCGCGGCACTTCCCTCTCTTGCAAAGGATGGCAGCAGGAAGCCGCGATGCGGATGCTCATGAACAATCTCGACGAAGAGGTCGCCGAGCGACCGCAGGATCTTGTGGTCTATGGCGGCACGGGCAAGGCGGCACGTAATTGGGATTGCTATCACGCCATTGTCCGCTCGCTGAAAGCCTTGGAGAACGATGATACATTGCTGGTGCAATCCGGCAAACCGGTGGGCGTCTTCAAGACGCACGAGTATGCGCCGCGCGTGCTGATTGCAAATTCCAATCTCGTTGGCCATTTCTCCAACTGGGACAAATTCAACGAACTCGAGCGCGCCGGACTAATGATGTACGGCCAGATGACGGCTGGATCGTGGATCTACATCGGCTCGCAGGGGATCGTGCAGGGCACCTACGAAACTTTCAACGCCGCGGGCGACAAGCATTTCGGCGGCGATCTCAGTGGCAAGTTGATCGTCTCCGGTGGCATGGGCGGCATGGGCGGAGCGCAGCCACTGGCGGCTACCATGACGGGCGCGGCGTTTCTCGGCATCGACGTCGATCCCGATCGCATTAAGAAGCGCTTGAAAACCGGCTATTGCGATTTTCTCGTCACCAATCTGGACGAGGCGTTGCGCATCCTCAAGAATGCGATTCGCAAGAAAGAAAATGTCTCCGTGGGATTGGTCGGCAACTGCGCGGATGTGATTCCAGAACTGGCCGAGCGGGGCGTCGTGCCCGACATTCTCACTGACCAGACTTCCGCGCATGATCCGCTGAACGGTTACGTGCCGAATGGCATGACGTTCGAAGCCGCACTGGCTCTGCGGGCAAGCGATACAAAGGCCTACCAGGAACGGTCGCTCGACGCGATGGCGCGGCATGTCGAAGGCATGTTGCGTCTGCAGAAGATGGGGGCAATCACCTTCGATTATGGAAACAACATCCGCACGTTCGCCCATCAACGGGGCGTGACGAATGCCTATGACTTTCCTGGATTTGTGCCTGCCTACATTCGTCCGCTATTTTGCGAAGGCCGTGGACCGTTTCGCTGGGCAGCGCTCTCCGGCGAGCCATCGGACATCGCGGTCACCGACGATCTGGTTTTGCAGTTGTTTCCGGAAAACAAGAGTCTCCGCCGCTGGATTGATCTCGCCCGCAAGCGCATCAAGTTTCAAGGGCTTCCCGCGCGCATCTGCTGGCTGGGATATGGCGAGCGAGCCCAGTTTGGCCTCGCCATCAATGACCTGGTAAAGAAGGGCAAGATCAAAGCGCCCGTCGTCATTGGACGCGATCATCTCGACTGTGGATCGGTTGCCTCTCCCTTCCGAGAAACAGAAAGCATGAAAGACGGCAGCGATGCCATCGCCGACTGGCCGCTTCTCAATGCTCTTGTGAACACGGCGGCGGGTGCATCGTGGGTTTCGATTCACAATGGCGGCGGCGTGGGCATCGGGTACTCGCTGCATGCTGGACAAGTCACCGTCGCCGATGGGACCGACATGATGGCGCAACGTATCGAACGCGTACTTACCACGGATCCAGGCATGGGAGTGATCCGGCACGTAGATGCTGGCTATGACGAAGCAAAGGAATTTGCTGCCCGGCGCGACGTCAAGATTCCGATGGCGGCATCATGAAGATCCACCACAGAGACACAGAGTCACAGAGAGGTTCTTGCCTAATTCTTTCTCGGAGCGGCAATGCCTAAGCCTGCCGGTCTCCTGCTCGTCAACATCGACCAGCTTCTCACCTTGCGAGCGACGAGCAAAGGGCCTCGTCGTCGCGCTTCCCTTTCTGATCTCGGCGTCGTCGAGGATGCTTCGGTCCTCTGCATCGGCGGGAAGGTCGTCTCCGTCGGCACAACCAAAGACGCATTGCGCGATCCATGGCTTAAAAAGAACCGCAAGAAGATCACAGAGATTGACTGTGCCGGCCGTGTCGTCCTTCCTGGCTTTGTCGATTCGCACACCCATCCGGTATTCATGGAGCCGCGCCTGGTAGATTTCGAGAAACGAATCTCCGGCGCCGGTTACGAAGAGATTGCCCAGGCCGGCGGCGGTATTCGCTCCAGCATTGAAGGAGTTCGCAATGCGGCTAAGACAGCACTCACCAGCAAAGTGCTGGCGGTGCTCGGCGATCTGGCGAAACACGGCACAACCACTGTTGAAGCGAAGTCTGGCTATGGATTGAGTCTCGAATCGGAATTGAAATCGCTGCAAGTGATCCGCGCGGCTGCAAAACAGTGGCCGGGCACCGTCGTCCCAACATTTCTGGGAGCGCATGTCGTGCCTCCTGAGTATCGCGGACGCTCACAAAATTACGTTGAACTCGTCTGTAACGAGATGATGCCGGCGGTCGCCAAAGCGAAGCTTGCACAGTTTGTCGATGTCTTTTGTGATCGCGGAGCATTTAGCGCCGCGGAATCCGGACAGATATTCCAGGCTGCACGCGAGAACAAATTACGCGTCCGCGGCCACATGGGTCAGTTGAGCGAGACCAGGCTCGAACCGTTCCTGAAATTTGGCCCCGCGTCTCTCGATCACATGGATTACGTGAACGATGCCGACACGCCCGCGCTTGCCGCCAGCAACACGGTCGCTACGCTCGTGCCGGGTGCGAATTATTTCCTGGGATTGAGCCGCTATCCGGATGCGCGCAAGTTCATCGACTCCGGCGTCGCCGTGGCATTGGCGACGGACTACAACCCGGGGACATCTCCGACCATCAGCATGTCGATGGCGATGTCGCTAGCTTGCACGCATATGAAAATGTCGCCGGCAGAAGCAATTGCAGCGGCGACCATCAACGGCGCGTTTGCCCTCGGCCTGGGCGATCGCAAAGGAAGCATCGAACCGGGCAAGGACGCTGACATGAGCGTCTTCGATGTGAGAAACTATAAGGAGATTCCGTACTGGTTTGGCGTAAACCGGTGCGTGCAGACAATAATCGGTGGAGCGGCCAGCACGTAGGCCCAGGCGGGAACCAAACCGTCCTTTCCAGCGTATTAAATTGAGACAAATTATTTCGCCGAATATTCTTTGGGAGAACCACGCTTGATGAAGCGTTTCGTACTGTTGTGTATTGTTTTGTCTTCTTTCGTTTCTTTTGCCCAGCGCTTGCCGGAACTTGCTCGTCCGGTGAACTATCAGCTGACCTTCGCTCCGGACTTCGAGAAGAACATCTTCTCCGGCCAGGAAACGATTGCCATCCAGATTCTGAAACCGACTTCAGAAATCGTCCTCAACGCTGCAGAGATCGACTTCCTCAGCGCCTCGATCACGACCGCCGGCACGACCCAGGAAGCGGCTGTCGCCGTCGATAAAGTCAAACAGATGGCGACGCTCACCGTCGCTCACACGCTCGCAACCGGACCCGCGACCATCCAGATTCACTTCAACGGTTTACTCAACGGCGAGTTGCGCGGCTTCTACCTTGGCAAAGATGAAACGGGACGCAAGTATGCGGTCACGCAATTCGAATCGACCGACGCCCGACGCGCATTCCCTTCCTTCGACGAACCTGCCTACAAGGCTACGTTCGACATCACCGTGATTGCCGACAAGAAACATGTTGCCCTTTCTAACGCAAAGGTCCTGAGTGACACGTCCGGGCCAGTCGAAGGGAAACACACAGTAAAGTTCGCCACTTCAGCCAAGATGTCTTCGTACCTGGTGGCGATTGCGGTCGGCGAGTTTGAGGCCGTGGAAGGCGAAGCAGACGGCATTCCGATTCGCGTGTGGGGCACTCCCGGCAAGAAGAAGCTGGGCGGATTTGCGCTCGAAGGCGCGAAGTCGTTCATGCATTACTACGACGGCTATTTTGGCATCAAGTATCCGTTCGAAAAGCTCGACCTGATCGGCCTCCCGGACTTTGAAGCGGGCGCCATGGAAAATACCGGCCTGATCACATTTCGTGAGGCGCTTCTCCTGCTGGATGACAAGCGGGCATCGATTGCACTGAAGCGCGATGTGGCCGACGTCATTTCTCATGAAATGGCGCACATGTGGTTCGGTGATTTGGTCACCATGCAATGGTGGGACGACATCTGGCTCAACGAAGGCTTCGCCACCTGGATGTCTCCCAAGCCTGTCTCTGCCTGGAAGCCGGAATGGCACGTCGAACTGGAGAGCGTGCGCGATACCATCCGCTCGCAAGGCGTCGATTCCCTGCTACACACGCGTCCGATTCAGCAGGCGGCGGAGACTCCCGATGAAATTCAGGAACTCTTTGACGGCATCGCCTACGGCAAGACTGCCGCCGTGTTGCGCATGTTGGAAGCTTATATCGGTCCAGAGAGCTTTCGCGCCGGAGTCACGCAATACCTGAAGCAACACTCCTACGGCAATGCCACCGCGACGGATTTCTGGAGCACGCTGTCGAAAGCATCTGGCAAGCCCGTGGACCAGGTCATGCCAACTTTCGTGCAACAGGCTGGATTGCCCTTCGTGGCTGTCCACGCGGATTGCAACGCCGGCACAACCCAAGTCACACTTCACCAGCAGCGCTATTTCTTCGACCGCGAACTGTTCAGTCGCGACGACTCCAAAGCGCTTTGGCAAGTGCCGGTATGCCTGAAAGAGGACGGATCTCCGAATACATCGAAGACATGCCATCTCTTGACGGAAAAGGAAGCGCGCTTCAACCTGCCCGCTTGTGGTAACTGGACATTGGCCAATGCGGGCGCCGAGGGCTTTTACCGCTCGGGATACGATGCCTCAAACATTCGCGGACTGGCGCGCGACGTCGAGACAGGACTCACGCCCGGGGAACGGATCATGCTGCTGGGAGATGTCTGGGCTTCAGTTCGAGTCGGCAAGAAGCCTGTGAGCGACTATCTCGCCCTGGCGGAAGGTCTGCAGAACGAAACCAGCCGTCCCGTCCTCAGCGAACTTCTTTCGCAGCTCGAATACATCGACCACTACCTGACCTCGGAACAGGATCAGCCGCAGTATTCTGCGTGGGTGCGGCAGTTGCTGGCGCCGTCCATCCATCGACTCGGCTTCGAATCCAAATCTGGCGAAAGCGAAGAAGATAAACAGTTGCGCTTCCGAGTCATGGAGGTTGCCGGAGGCGTGGGCCACGATCCTGAAGTCTTGGCTTGGGCGCGCAAGTGGACCAGCCGCAGTCTTTCCAACACCGCTCCGCTTGATAACACGATCGCGGAAACGGCGTTTGCCCTCGCCGCGCGAGACGGCGACTCTTCCCTATACGATCGCCTGCTTGAGAAACAGAAACTGGTACAGACTCCGGAAGATTTTTACATTTACTTGGATGCTCTGCTTGCCTTCCGCGATCCGAAACTGATCGAGCGCAATCTAAGTCGTGTACTCTCTCCCGAAGTCCGCAGCCAGGATGCAGCGGTAGTGATCTCGGAAATTATGAGCATGCCGACCGGAGGCACGCCGGCATGGGAATTCACGAAGAGGCATTGGGACGAGATTGCCAAGCTGAGCAGCGGATCCGCTGCCCGCGTGGTTGAGGCGACTGCGACATTCTGCAGCGCCGAACAAGGCGCCCAGGTAAGCGACTTCTTTACCAGCCACAAAGTCGCGAGTGCGGAACGTGGCCTCAACCAGTCACTGGAAGGGATTCGAAACTGTGCAGATCTGAAATCGCAACAAGCTCCACGCCTGGCCCAGTGGCTCAGCAATCATGAGATCCACGCAGGACAATAGTCTCCGCGCGCAGAAAGAACGGAAAATCGAGCGACTCGATTGAGGGAACCGCGTGCGGGTTGCTATAATGCGGAAGTTCCGAAAGTTCCCTGCGCAGGGCTGCCTCCTCCCGGAGACAGCGAGCGGAATACGGTCACCAGATCGATCCTGGACTGGTGGATAGTCGCCGAGCGCATCCGAAGTGGCCAGGTAGCTCAGGTGGTAGAGCGCAGCCCTGAAAAGGCTGGCGTCGGGGGTTCAACTCCCTCCCTGGCCACCATTGTTATCAATAACTTACGTCTTTCCTGCCTTCCTATTTTTCGCGCGTTTGTGAACAAAAACTCTAGTAACGCTTCGCACCACGGTTCTACCTGCTCACGAGGTATTCCGCCTTGGCTTGCTGGAGCACGGGAATGTCGGGATCTGCATCTTTCCAGAGGGCGAGGAAGTCCTGATACGCGCGGCGGCTTTCGGATTCGTCACCGGTAAGCTTCAACGCTCTGCCCAGGCCCAGATATGCCAGCGCACCGTAAGGCGAGAGTAAATCTACTCCTCTGTGGTCAATTATTTTTCGGAACTCAGCAGCCGCGTCCTTGCCGGCCTTCATCTGCAGATAGGCGTTGCCGCGCAGGTAGATTGCACGCAGGGGCACATTTTGCCACTGTGCGCCCAATTCGTAGCGGGAGGCTCCTTGCAGAGTCTCAACGGCCTGGCTTGGAGCACCTCTTCGCAGCTGAATCCTCGCCCGCGCAATCGGGAGCCAGATTCCTTGTACCAGCGTATCCAACGGAAAGTTCTTGTCCAGGCTGTTCGCGACTGCTTGCGCACGATCCGTGTCTCCGGATATTGCGAGGGCGTCTGCGGCGAGGGTTTGTACAGAGATGCCTTTGTCCATGGCTGCTGCGGACGCCGCCCGGCTGCGCGCCTCCCCGTGCCGCCCCAGTTCCGCAAGCCACTCTGCCTCGATCGCCGCAAATAGAGCGTTGAGCTGATCGAACTTGTTCCGCCGGGCAAGTTCGCTCGCCTGTTGCAGAATCCGGCGCCCATTGAGCAGTTTGCCAGCACGCACAGCCTCCTGTGCCTGAAAGGAAAGAAGGTACACTTCCTCCGGCTTACCCTTCGCCCACTCCGCGTGTGTCCTCATCGCGTCGGGGTCGTTCTGGGTGGCGGCGATGGCATAGAGCATGTTGTGGCCAGCGATATCCTCCGCTCCATTGGCGATCTGGCGCTCACCGATCTTCTTGGCTTCGTCGTAACGATTCAGGCCCAGGTACACACTCGCTAACGAGGTGTAAGGCAAAGGATCTTTAGGCTGTAGCTTCAAAGCTTCCAGACCCTGCGGCACCGCTTGATCGAACAGACCCAAGACTCCATAGATGCTGCAAAGATTGTTAAAAGGAATCCAGTCCCTCGGATAGGACTTCTCCCAGAGCAGGTACTCTGCAATCGATTTTTCCAACTGTCCGCGATCGCTGTAATAGTGGGCCGAGATGTAGAGCCGTTCACGCTCGCTCACGCGATTTCGGAGTTCGAATGCTTTCTGCGTGATTTCACGGGCAAGAGCAGTCTCTCCGACATTTGCGTACACGGCGCCCAAAGTCGCGTAGGCCATGGCGAAGTTAGGGTCGAGTTCGATGGCCCGTTTGTAGAACGGGATGGCATCCATGTCGGATCCCTTGGCGCGTTGCACATCGCCGAGGCTAAAGGCCTTCAACGCTTCCAGTGATGAAGTCGTCGCCTGTTCGATCGGTGTATCGAACTTCTGCACCGATGCCAGGGACTCACCCAGCTTCCGGCGTAGCTGCGACGCGACCGATCCTACAACGCGCAGCACTGTCTCGCGGTCAGCGGCCTGCACTTGTTCGCGTGCAAGGGAGCGACCGGTGCGGCAATTGGTCGCGTCGAGTCCGATGATGTATTGCTTACCCAAGCTCTCGATTGAGCCCGTCAGCATGGCCTGGTTGTTCTGTCGTTCGCAGATTTCTCTGCCGAGTGCAGATGTAATCCGCTCGTCCGGCGGCCGGCCCATGAAGCGCAACGTGTTCTGCACTTCTTCCTCGGGAACGACGTTGAGGAACGGCGACTCTTCCAACTTGACTGCCAGCGCCTGTTTCAATGCGCCATCAAAAACCGACTCACCTGTCGTATTCACGAAGTCCGTGATGAGGATGGAATCCTGTTCCGTCAGCGGCCGCGATTCCGGCGGCCAAAAGAATACGGTGGCAGCCACGACGGCGATCGCGGCCGGTACCATCAGCTTCCAGAGATTCTCCCTCCACCCACGAGACTCGCCACCGAATTCCTGCAAGATCAATGGAGCAGCTGGCGGTGCGATCAACACTCCTGTTGAAGGCGTGTCTCGCTTCATGCGTTTCATGTCGGCGCGCAACTCGGCCGCCGTTTGATACCGAATCTCCCGGTCTTTTTCCAGAGCCTTCATGATGATCTCAGCCAGCTTGGGAGGCAGTTCGGTATTGATGTCGCGCGGAGAGGGCGGCATGCGATTCAAGATGGCCTCATGCACGACAGCGGTCGTTCTGCCGGTGAAAGCCTGAAAGCCCGTCGCCATTTCGTAGAGCACCGCGCCAAACGAGAAAAGATCTGTGCGTGCGTCGAGGTCTTCTCCGCGCGCCTGCTCCGGGGACATATAGGCGACCGTACCCATTGCCACGCCCGGATTAGTAGCATCAGAAGGCGCAGCGGGGATAGGTATTGACACGCGATGCCGCATCGGCGCTTTTTTGGCCAAGCCGAAATCAAGAATCTTCGCCTGTCCGCGATCGGTTACAAAAATATTGGAGGGCTTGATATCGCGATGAATGATGCCGTCCAAATGGGCGGCATCGAGCGCATCCGCGATTTGTATACCCCAATCCAGCAAAAGGTCGGTGGCCAGCCGTCCCTTTTGCGTGATCTCGCTCAGCGGTTGCCCTCGCAGCAACTCCATCGCGATGTAGAGATGCCCGTCGCATTCATCCACGCCGTAAACCGTGCAGATATTGGGATGATTGAGCGAAGAGGCGGCGCGGGCTTCGCGCTCGAATCGCGCCCGCGCGTCCCGATCACTTGCCATGTCTTCGGGCAGAAACTTGAGGGCGGCGCTGCGGCCGAGTTTTACGTCTTCCGCACGGTAGATGACTCCCATGCCGCCCTGGCCAATGGCCTCGATGATGCGATAGGACCCAACCACCGAGCCGATTCTGGAGCCACCGGACTCCGTCGCAGCCAGGCCCTCGGCAGCCGGTTGCTCGAGGAATTGGTCGGCCACCTGGTGAGAACGAAGAAGGGATTCCACTTCTCCGCGGAGCTTTGTGTCGCCGGAACACGCCTTGTCGAGGTAGGCACCGCGCTGGGGTGGGGAGAGCGCCAGGGCCGCGTCAAAGATCTGTTTGATTTTCTGCCAGTCCTCAGGCCTCAATCGCCGTGCCCCCGCTGATCTCACGATATAGCCAGGCTTTGGCTAGAGCCCAATCGCGCTTGACTGTAGCCGTGGAGATACCGAGAGCCTCGGCTGTGTCTTCGATGGACAGGCCGGAGAAGAAGCGAAGCTCAACGATCCGGCTCTGCTGTGGATCCATTTTCTCGAGTTCGCGCAGGCTGGTGTCCAGTGCGATCAAGTCCACGTTGCGCATCTCGAGCGCTGCCACCTCTTCGGCAATCGCCAGCTTGGTTACGCCGGCCCCGCGCTTAACGGCCGCACGGCCTCGGGCGTGATCCACAAGAATGCGCCGCATCAACTGCGCGGCAACGCCAAAAAATTGGCTGCGGTTGTGCCAGTTGACCTGCCGCTGGTCCACCAGCCGGACATAGGCTTCGTGAACCAGTGCTGTGCTTTGCAGAGTGTGGTCGGGACGCTCACGCCGGAGATAGCGGCGCGCTTGACGCCGCAATTCGTCGTAAACGAGCGGGATCAACGCTTCGAGTGACTGCTGGCTGCCGTTGCCCCAGTTCACCAGAAGCTGAGTCACCTGGCTTGGCGGCGATTCGGTCAAAGGACGCTTCCAGACATATCGGAATAACCGTAAATGTCAGAGACGATAGCCCGGTAGCGAAAACATGTCAATGAGACGGAAGGGGAACATGAAGGCGAGAAAAAGGCCCCGGCGAAAGGCCGGGGCCATGGTGTGGGAGCGAGCCAGCCTCCTACGGAGTCACGGTAAGGACAGCGCTCTTGGTCTTTCCGTTGTAAGTGGCTGAGATGGTCACCGTCTTATTGGCAGCGACTGCATTCGTGTTGATGGTGAATGTGGCGGACTTTGCTCCCCCGTTCACCTTCACGTTTGCCGGCAAGGTCGCGATAGCAGAGTTGCTGCTGGAAAGCGCCACAGTCGCGCCGTTCGCGGGGGCCAAGCCGTTCAGCTTCACGGTCGCCGTCGAGTTGTTGCCTCCCTTCACGATCTTCGGGCTGAGTGTGACGGAAGCGAGCGCTGCTGCTTTCACGGTGAGGTTGGCGGTCTTGGTTGTTCCGCCGTAGCTGGCCGAGATCGTGACCGCAGTATCTGAGGCGACGCCGAAGGTTGTCGCATTGAACTGCGCGGTTGTGGCTCCGGCTGCCGCGGTGACGGAAGCAGGTACGCTTGCAGCTGTCGTATTGCTGCTGCTCAGAGTCACGGTGATTTTGGCGGGGGCCGGTCCGCTCAGGGTTACAGTGCCGACGGACTTCTTCCCGCTCACCACGGTGACCGGGTTCATGGTCAGTGAAGCGACGGTTACGGAGGAATTCGCCTTGACCGTCAGGGTCGCCGTCTTGGTGACGCCACTGTACGAAGCCGAGATCGTCGCATTGGTATCGGACGCAACTGGAGTCGTGGTGATGTTGAAGTTGGCGGTGCTGTTACCGGCCAGGACCTGCACACTGCCCTGAACCTGCGCCGCGGCGTTGTTGCTGCTGAGGGCTACGGTGATCCCGCCGGCTGGAGCTACACCCGTGAGGGTCACTGTTCCGGTTGAGTTGCTCCCGCCCTGTATTTGGGTGGGGCTTACGCTGAGTGCGGACAGGGCCGGGGGGTTGATAGTAAGCGTGGCCTGCTTGCTCACTCCGTTGTAGGTCGCGGTAATCGTCGCCGTTACCGTATTCGCGACCGCGGAGGTATTCACGCTGAAAGTTGCGCTTGTGTTGCCTTGCGTGACGACCACGTTGGCCGGAACCGTCGCTGCAGCATTGTTGCTGCTGAGAGTTACGGTGATCCCGCCGGCTGGAGCCGCAGCCGTCAAGGTCACAGTTCCGGTGGAGGTGGCGCCGCCAGTCACCACGGTCGGGTTCACACTCGCGGAATTCAGCGCGGGAGCTTGCGTGGAAGCACCGATCTTGAGCAGGAAGCCATCGGTTCCGCCAGCATTAGTCCCTTGCAGCGCATTCTGTAAGGGAAATCCGGCCGTGGAGTTGCTCTGGCCGCCGATATAGATGTTTCCGCCAGCGTCAACCGCCATGCCCCGGGCCTCGTCATAGAAGTTGCCGCCGAGGTAGGTGGAGAACGGCGAGCTCGACCCGTTGGCGCTGATTTCGGTCACAAACACGTCGTAGTCGCCGCCATTGCTGCCCTGGATCGGGTTGGCGGTGGGGTAGAAGATTGATGCGGTGCGTCCCGTAACGTACGCATTGCCCGCGCCGTCTATGCCGATGCCCTGGCCGAGTTCGCGGTTTTCGCCCCCAATAAAGGTGGAGTAAACCAGCGACGCAGCACCCGACTTTGTGGGATCAAACTTCGCCGCGAAGGCGTCTTCGTAATAAGTGGTTTGGCAGCTGGGATTGCAGACAGTGATCTGGTTGCAGAAACCATCGGTACCGCAAGTTCTGTCGTAGGCATTTGGAGTCGTAGGAAAGGTCGAGGACTCGGTGGAGCCAGTGACATAGATCTTGCCGGTTCCGTCCGTGGCCACGGACGTACAGTCTTCGCCAACCTCGCCGCTCAAGAAGGTGGAGTAGCGCAAAGCTGACCCCGCGGCATTCAGCTCGCTTACGAAACAGTACGACCATGGATTTTGGTTTGTTGATTGGTAGGCACTGGCGGTGATCGTAAAATCCTCTGACCCGATTTCCAGCGTACCAACCACCACGATGTTCTTCTGGGAATCTACCGCGATGCCGAAGCCTTCGTCGCTGCCCGATCCACCGAGATACGATGAATAGAGCGTGTTTCCAGCCGGATCCAGTTTTAGAACAAAGGCGTCCCCGGGAAATCCTCCATCGCCTCGAAACGCTCCGGGGGTTACGGGCCAATTCCCCTGGGTCTGGCCGGTGAAGTACGCGTTGCCTTGGGTGTCTACCGCAACCGCGTTAGCGTGGTCGTCGGCTCCGGCGCCGCCAAATGCGAGGGCATATACAAACGTGCCTGTGCCGTTGAGCTTGCTGGCGAGAGCGTACTTGAGGTTGCAGAGTTGATACTGATCCCATGTGCCGTACTCTCCCGCAACGAAGGCCAAGCCGTTCGCATCCACGGCGATTCCATTTCCGTAGGAATCACAGTTGGGATCGCCGACTCCGTTCGAGTACACCGACGCTGTCCCTGCGGCATTGATCTTGTTAATGAAAACGAAGTTTGGTCCGCCGCCGTTATTGGTGGTTCCGACGATGTAGGCGTTACCCTGAGGATCGATCGCGATCCCGTTGATCACGTCATCAGCGGCGCTGCCAAAGTAGGTTGAGTAGGCAAGCACGGGGTCAATCACCAGCGCACGGCTGTGATCATAGGCGCCGATTTCGAAGGCGGCCTCGTTCGCACCAACCAGCAGGAACTTGGCCGGCACTTCCCACTGCAAGCCACCGATCTGCTGATAGGCGATCGGCTTGTGCTGCAGGATATCGCCGCCCGAGGCATGCAATAGAAGATTGCCCTCGCCGTCGAGTTCCAGCCCCTGCACGCCATCGAACGCGAGCCGAATGTTCTGGGGGTTGGCTCCCGAGCGGACGACGAAGTCGTATTCAAGTTGGCGGTTGTTGCCGTGGTAGTCCAGATCGACCCCGGGGTAAACCTCGGAGAACCGCACCTTGGCATAGGTCGGGATTCCGGTAATCCATTTGCTTCGGTCAAGGCCAAAGGCGTAGTTCGCGACTCCCGGCAATTTTTCCTGGCCTTCGACGCTGGGGGCAAGATTCGAACCTGGGAGCGTCATCTGAATGCTCGCGGAGTCCATCGGGTCGAAGGACTCTCCCTTTCGGATTTCGCGATGTCCCGCTGGTTTCCGCAGGTTGAGCACGGCCCCTCTCGAGTTCAAGATGAGAGTTTGGGAGGTGCCGTGGGCGATGAACTTCACATCGGAAGTTGCCTGGCCGTGATTCTCTTCGAAGCTGAGAGGCAGGCTTCCATAGTTCGCTGCAATCCGAGAAGCCGCGCCCGAATGCGCCTGCGTTTTGCTGTCGGTTGAAGTCTTCCAGGATGTCGCCGCGCCCGGAACGACGATGGCGAGCATCAATGCGGCCAGACTCGCGATTCTCAATGTCGATCTTTTCATGTTCGTCTCCTTGGTTTACCGGATGGGCGAAGCATCCTCGTTCGCTCAACTGCGTATGTTCGCCTTCATCCCTTAACGCGGAGAAAAACGGAAAAGTGGATCATTTATTTGTGCGGGGAAGAACGCCTTCTGTCGAATCCAGCGCTAGGTGGTTGATATCGCACCGGTTAGGCCGCGATGCGTACGCAGGCTAGATCGCTGGCTAAGCCGCCGGTCGAGGCGACAGTCGATGGTCTCGAGTTCGGGAGTAGACATTCAGGCCGTTTGGTTAATCGAGGGGCGCACCTGTGCTTATGGTGATGGTCTGATCCCCTTCACATCTTCCACATGCGCGCGCAGTACTTCTCCAACACTCCAGGCTTGAGCAATGCACCCGCACGGCCTCTGCGGTGCATCGCCATCGAAGATCTCTGAGATTTGTCCCAGTCCGCCATCGGACAGGTGTTCCTGAAGAGGCTTGAGCCACTCTGCAGCCTGCGAGCGAGCCTCCGTGCTCCCACCATTCACCTTCACGTAGGCAGTAATGAATGGTCCCATCAGCCACGGCCACACGGTTCCCTGGTGATACGCGGCGTCGCGCTCTGCCGGACCACCGGTGTAGCGTCCGCGATATTGCGGATCACTAGGCGACAGACTGCGCAGGCCG
>JACPYL010000002.1 GCA_016196065.1 Acidobacteriota bacterium
CATTCGCAGCGCCACCATTTTCGGGCAGTCCATTCATGCGCTCATCGATGAACATTTCAATCTCGACGATCTCCGCGAACAGCTCCTGAAAAACGGCATCGCCGTCGCCGAAATTCGCCCGCTGGCTTCCAGCCTCGAAGACGTTTTCGTCGAGCTCACCTTCAAGCACCAAGCCCTCCTGGAGGCCGCTCGTGCGTGACTACGTCCGCGGTTTCGGCGCCATTTTTTGCAAAGAGGTCCTCCACGTCCGCCGCGATTTCTCAACGCTCTTCTTCTCTTTGATCATCCCGCTGCTGCAAATGTTTCTCCTCGGCTTCGCCATTGACACCAACATCCGCCAGATCAACACTGTCGTCTTCAATGCCGACGGCCGCCGCGAAAGCCGCGAGCTGCTCGAGCGCTTGAAAAATACCAATACCTTTCATGTCATCCGCTACGTCCAGAACGACAACGACCTCAACGACGCCATCATCTCCGGCCGCGCGCGCGTCGGCATCAAGATTCCCGTCGATTATTCCGATCGCCTGCTTCACCACATGGGCGCCCAGGTCCTCGTTCTCATTGACGGCTCGGATTCCTCCGTCGCCGGCCAGGCCGTCAATGTTTCCACCGCCATCGGCCTCGATGAATCTCTGCGCCGCGTTCTTCAGAACCGCGCGACTTTTGCCGTCGATATGCGCCCGAAAATTCTTTTCAACCCGGATTCGCGCTCGCCCAATTTTTTCCTCCCCGGCCTCACCGCCATTCTTCTTCTCAACGTCACCACCTTTCTCACCGCCTTCTCCATCGTTCGCGAAAAAGAACGCGGCACCCTCGAACAGCTTTTCGTCACTCCCGTCCGGCCCATGGGCCTGCTCCTGGGCAAGCTGCTTCCCTACCTCGGCATCGGCTTCTTTGAGTTGACCCTCATCCTGACCTTCATGCGCTTCGTCTTCCTCGTGCCCATCCACGGCGACGTCCTCATTCTCGCCATTCTTTCGCTGCCCTATCTTTTCGTTTCGCTCTCTCTCGGCATCCTCATCTCCAGCAAGGCCAACTCGCAGGCCGAAGCCATGCAGCTCGCCTTCCTCACCATCCTTTCCAGCGTCTTCTTCTCCGGCTACATCTTCCCCCGTGAAACCATGCCGTCGTTCTTCTACGTCCTCAGCTATTTCGTTCCCGCCACCTATTTCATCAACATCACCCGCGGCGTCATCCTCCGCGGCGCCGGCGTCGCGCATCTCTGGACCGATGGCCTCGCCCTCTTCGCCATCGGCACCGTGATTCAGTTCCGGTGCATAAGCCGGGAGCCGGTAGACCCGCAGGCGTTCGCGGTAGCCGTGCAACACCGCACGAGTACGGCGCGAGCGATGGGGGTTGCCGCCATCCCAGAACAGGAAGAGCAGCCCGGGAATCTGGCGCAGCAGATGTTCGACGAAGCGAATCACTTCCTCGCTGGCGATCGTGCCGGGCACCAGGTGCAAGTAGGCGTGCGGGTGGGGCGTCACCGCCGAGATGGCCGAAAGCTTCGGCCAGTTGAAGCAGTGGCGCAGAATCGGTGTCTGTCCGCGGGGGGACCAGGTGCGGCAAGCGGTGGGCAACAGAGAAAAACCGCTTTCGTCCACGAAAACCAGCGTAGCTTTCAGGTTTTGGGCTTTTTTTTCAAGCGTGGCCAGGTGTGCTGAACCCAGCGCTGGATGGCGACTTCGTCGCGTTCACGGGCACGGCCGGTGGGCTTCTGCCAACTCCAGCCGAACCGGTGCAGCAGGCGGCAGACATGATCCCGGTCATAGCGAATCCCGAAACGCTTGTAGAGCAGATCGGCGACGCGTTGCGTGGTCCACACCGCGGTCGAGAAACCCTGAGATTCGGCGCCCCGCGCCAACAGGCGCGGGAGCTGAGCCAGTTGCCGACGGGCCAGCTTCGGCGGACGGCCCGGCCGCGCCCGGCGGCGCAGTCCGGCGGCACCCCGGCGGCGATACTGCAGCGCCCATTGATGAACCGCCTGGCGGCTCACACCGAGTTGCCGGGCAATCGCGGACAAAGACTCGCCGCGCTCGATGCGCGGCAGAGCCGAAAGGCGGCGTGCTTCGAAGACTCCTGCATCTCGTCGCATGAGTCGAAGATACGCCACCCTATCGGAATGTCAATCTATTTATACAGAGGTCTTTAGGTCAAGCGAGGCCTTTCGCTCACTGGTGAACTTCGTTAATTCTCAGCCTGGTCTGCAGGTCGTTTTCTTGAGAAGTTCAGCGCTAGATTTTGCTGAGCTTGAGCGCCTCAAGGAACCATGTCAGCTTGCTGTGGAACTAATCTTGCTGCGAATCGTAGTATCTCTTGAGATGGAAGCGTCCACCAGTCGCGAGCTCGAGACTGTAGGCAAACTGTTAGACGATTTAATAGCTTTCTTGCGCAGTTCCAACGTAAAAAGAAAGGTC
>JACPYL010000003.1 GCA_016196065.1 Acidobacteriota bacterium
ATACTGCCGAATCCCGGCAACCTGAGAACCGAAACTCGATTGCATGATCTCATGCGGACAGTGTACGGTGCAATCCGGGTAGCGCTCTTGTAAGATCCGGCGGACAGCTAGTCTATAACTCTGGTCGGCCGTTTCTATGCCACGCCTCGACCCTTGCATGGTGCCCGCGATAAAGAACGACGGTGGGGAGGTTGGTGAATGTTCGATCGTCACGAGTATCTCTCCCTAGAAATCGCGCTTGGCAGTTCAGCAGGTTATGCGGCCCGGTACACTATTCGCTGTGGCGCGTGCTTTTCATACAATTCCACACCGCCCAGCACGAAGGAAACAAGCTCCCGGCGGGTGCAATCTATATTGCTACACATCCCTGACAGCGCAGCCTCAAACGGAGTGCGTTCATCATAGCTGATCACTCTTCCATCGTTCGTAGTGAGTATAAGGCGAGTCTCGGTTATGTAGCGGTCACCGTGATATTGTGAAATTGGATATCTGAGCTGGAGAACCTCCTCTTTCCACGGATCGATTGTTCGGATTGACAGTGTTGTCTGCTCCGGATCAAAGAAGAGTGGTAATATCTCCGCTTCCGCTGGGATTTCACCAACGGGTCGATCAAGCTGCAACAGGAATCTGTTCTGCGTCAGGAACTCACGTCGAGTAGCGTCGAAGCGATGATACTTGAGGAGAACAGTTTTGCGACGGGCATTGTACTTGGCTTCAAAGACACTCGCTGTTCGTGTGCCGTCGGGAAAAGTGCAAATCGGATAAGCGGGACTGCAGTGTCGTCTACACACCGCAAGAGACGTTAGATTCAGTGGCTCAAGGTGCATGAGGTAGGGATCGAGCAGGAATGGTGTGCGGTCCACTGTAGCGACGATCGCGGCGTGGCGGTGGTGACGAAGACAGCGGATGTCACCTAGACCCGCGGCATTTAGTCGGCGTGCCAATTCGAGGGCTTGCCACACGCAGGCGGCACCGAATCGCGGCGGCGGTGTTGTTGAGGCAAGGTAGCGATAGAGATGGGAAATGCTATTATATGGTACGCCCGTTAGAACACGTCGCAGTTCGCGCCGAATTACACCTGGGGTCATTGAAGTCCTCCTCTAGGCCTTACTGGCCGAAAACATGTGCGGAGCGCTAGCAGGCTCAGAGCTAGAAAAGTGAACACGCAAACAATTGCGAACCAATCACCGTGCAGCGCGTAAAATGTGCCGCGGCGGTCGTCTAATGGGATTCGGTTCGTTAGCAACCCAGGCTCGTTGATGGCAGATCCACTTCGGCCGCGCAGAACGCTCCTGACGCGGCCGTTGGGGTCTATCACTGCAGAGATGCCACTGTTGGCTGCTCGCACCACTGCGACGCGTCCTTCGATCGCGCGGAGACGGCTGAGAGTCAGCGTTTGGGTGTGAATGGAATTTCCCAAAAGGATTTCGTTGGCTGGATTTAGGAGAAACGCAACACCTCGGTGTCCTTCGGAATCGGTGGATTGATGCCACCGGTTAACTAGCTGCGGATTCCGAGGGATGCCGATCAGGGTTCCGAACTGATGTCGATCACGATTCCGAAGTGATGCCGATCAGTATTCCGAACGGAAGCCGATCAGTCTTACGGTTGTAGTTCGGAACGGTGATCGGCATCGGATTGGAACGGCGGCGCAAGGCAGCCCTGGCGGCGGATGGTCCACTGGTAGGTGGAGGATCCCCGTTGCCACAGAAGAGGCTGACCATGCGCAAGTTGAAAGAAGTTCTGCGGCTCCATTCCCTCGGACTGAGCCAGCATCAGATCGCCCGCAGTTGTTGCATCTCCCAAAGCACCGTCCACGAGTACGTATCCGCTGCCCAAGCGGCGGGATTGAAGTGGCCGCTGCCGGAGAACTGGGATGACCGGCAGGTCGAGCAAACGCTGTTTCCGCAGCGGCCCGCGTCCGCCGTTTGGCGAAAGCATCCGGAGCCGGACTGGACTCAGATCCACCAGGAGCTGCAGAGGCATGCGGACCTGACGCTGCAACTGGTCTGGCAGGAAGGACGCGAGAGCCACCCGGAAGGCTACGGCTACAGCCGGTTTTGCGATCTCTACCGGCGATGGTTGAGGACCCTGGACCTGGTGTTGCGGCAAGAACACCGGGCTGGGGAAAAGATGTTCGTGGATTACGCCGGCGCCACCCTTCCGATTTACGATCCGCGGAGCGGCGAAGTCCAGCTCGCTGCCATATTCGTGGCGGTGCTGGGCGCCAGCAGCTACACCTTCGCCGAGGCCACGGCGGGGCAGGATCTGCGGAACTGGATCGGGTCTCATACCCGGGCGTTCGAGTATTTCGGGGGCGTGGCTGCGGTGGTGGTGCCGGACAACTTGAAGTCGGCCGTCACGCATCCCAGCTATTACGAGCCGGATCTGAATCCCACCTACCGTGACCTGGGTGAGCACTACGGCGCGGCGATCATTCCGGCGCGACCCTATCGGGCCAGGGACAAGGCCAAAGCGGAAGTGGGGGTTCAGGTCGTGCAACGCTGGATTGTCGCCGCCTTGCGCAAACGCAAGTTCTTTTCTCTGGAGGAGGCCAACCAGGCCATTGCCGAGCTGCTGGTGCGGCTCAACCAGCGTCCGTTCCGCAAACGCGAAGGCAACCGCGCCAGCCTGTTCGCGCAATTGGACCGGCCGGCGCTGAAGCCGTTGCCGGCCACGCGCTACCAGTTCGGCGAATGGAAGACCACCCGCGTCAACCTCGACTATCACATCGAAATGGAGCGGCACTACTACAGCGTGCCGTACGCGCTGGTGCATCAACAGGTAGACGTGCACCTGACGGCGGAGACCCTGGAAGTGATCCACCGCGGGGTGCGAGTGGCTTCGCATGTCCGC
>JACPYL010000004.1 GCA_016196065.1 Acidobacteriota bacterium
GTACAGCGATTTGGATCTGTTCATCGTAGGGAAAAAGGACGGCCAGCCCGGACGCGATGGAAAGGAGGGCAGCCTCCTCAAACGCCTTGACGAGATCTGCATCAAGGCAGACCTGATCGATGCCACTCGCCAGCTAAGTATCCCGGAGTTCTCCGGCGACGGCCGTTACCTCACACACTACTCCGTTCACGAGTTCACGAACACGCTCGGCACGCCAGAGGACGATGTTACGAACACCTTCACCGCGCGACTCCTTCTTCTGCTCGAAAGCTGCCCTCTGCTGGAACCGGCAGTTTACCGTGAGGTCACAGAAGAGGTCATCGCTGCCTATTGGAGAGATTACGAGGACCACAAGACAGATTTCATGCCGGCGTTTCTCGCGAACGATATACTTCGCCTATGGAGAACCTTTTGCGTCAACTATGAAGCCAGGACCGAAAGGGTGCCCGTCAGGGAGAAGGCCAAGGGCAAGCTGAAGAACTATAAGTTGAAACACAGCCGGCTCTTGACGTGCTACTCGGCCCTGCTTTACCTATTGGCAGTTTATGGCCGCGAACAGACGGTCAGTCCAACGGACGCCCTTGCAATGATCGGCCTGACGCCGACCGAGCGGCTCGAATGGCTGTTAGCGTCTGTCAGAAAATAAGTGTAGCAACTAAAACATTTCTGGCTTACAATGGTTTGTGGCCGGCAAGAGTGAGATTGCCAAGCGGTTCCGTCAGCTTGAGCCTTGGCTGGACGAGCATTTGTGGCCGGCAAGAGTGAGATTGCCAAGCGGTTCCGTCAGCTTGAGCCTTGGCTGGACGAGCATATGCGGCGACTGTGGGCGGCTGCGGAGAGTTCAGCGTTAGGGCGGGGAGGAATTTCCTTGGTAGCGCGCGCCACCGGCGTGTCGAGGCGCGCGATCGGCGTGGGACGGTCGGAATTGGAGCAGAAGCCGGCCAAGGCGTTGCCTCCCAAGATCGCGATCCGCAAGCCGGGCGGGGGGCGAAAGAAGACCCTGACAAAGGATCCGGCCCTGCTTCGCGATTTGGAGAAGTTGGTGGAGCCTGTCACTCGCGGCGATCCGGAATCGCCGCTGCGGTGGACCTGCAAGAGCGTGCGCCGGCTGGCCGAGGAGTTACGGCGCAAGGGACACCCGGTGAGCCATACGCTGGTAGCGGAACTGCTGCACCAGCAGAAGTACAGCCTGCAAGCGAATCGTAAGACTACGGAGGGCTCGTCTCATCCGGACCGCAATGCGCAGTTCGAGCACATCAATGCCAAGGCGGAGGAATTCCTGAAGCTCGGGCAACCGGCCATATCCGTGGACACCAAGAAAAAGGAACAGGTGGGCGATTACAAGAACGGGGGCCGGGAGTGGCGGCCCAAGGGGCAGCCGGAACCGGTTCGCGTGCACGATTTCGCGAAGCAGAAAGATGTCCCTTATGGAGTGTACGATCTGGGGCAGGACGCAGGGTGGGTCAGCGTCGGCACCGATCATGACACAGCAGCTTTCGCGGTGGAAAGCATTCGACGGTGGTGGAACACGATGGGTCAGACCTCCTACCCCGAGGCTCGGCAACTATTGATTACGGCGGACGGTGGGGGCAGCAACGGATCGAGGGTACGGCTGTGGAAGCTGGAGTTGCAGCGACTGGCGGACCAGACTGGTCTAGAGATCTCGGTTTGCCACTTTCCCCCCGGAACCAGCAAATGGAACAAGATCGAGCACCGCCTGTTCTCGTTCATCACGCAAAACTGGCGCGGCAAACCGCTGGTAAGCCACGAAGTGATCGTCAACCTGATCGCCGCTACTACGACCCGAACTGGACTTCACGTCAAAAGCCAACTGGACACGGGCACCTACCCGAAGGGGATCAAGGTGAGCAAAGCCGAGTTCGCCACGATCCGGCTGCAGCCAGATGCCTTCCACGGGGACTGGAACTACTCCATCGCGCGCCGAACCTAATGCTACAGTTATTTCTTTACGGACACTTAGTGGAGTTACCGACGGGATCCTCGCTCTGGAGGCGCACCTCAACGAGCCGTACAATTCAGAAGGCTGTCTCACAGCTCCCAAAGATGGTGATTGCGTCCCAGCGGATGGGTGAGCCACGGGCACTGGAGCAGAATCTTCTTGGTACTATTTGGAAATAGAGCCTACGAATGAACTTCAGCATCGAGAATCTTCCGGCGAGTGTCGTGGCAGGCTACGATGCGATCGCGCGTGCTCGCGGGATCTCGCTGGACGAGTTCCTTCGCGAGTATCTCATAAGAAATGTCCCATCCTCTCCACCGGCCAAGATGGACACTGAGGAGTGGGAGAAGGCCTTGGATGAATGCTTCGACAGCTTTCCTTCCACCGGCCCTCTTCCAGATGACGCCCTCAGCCGTGAGAGCATTTACGGCCGCGAAGACAAGTCGTAGGAATGGACTGCCTCGTCGACACCAACATCATCCTCCGCTCCGCTGACCGCTTGCACCCATCTTCTCAACCCGCACGAAGAGCTATGAAGATTCTCTTTGGACAAGGAGCCCGTCTGTGTGTCGCGAAGCAAAGCCTGATTGAAGCATGGGTCGTTGCCACGCGCCCCCGCGGTGTGAACGGCTTTGGCTGTTCCGCTCGATTTGCCGCGGAAGGACTCTCCGAAGTCAAGCGTCTCTTTCACATTCTCGCGGACACCGACGAGATCTTTTCGGAGTGCGAGAAACTCGTCTCATCCCATGAGGTCCTCGGCAAGGCGGCCTATGATGCGCGGCTCGTGGCAACAATGAACGTGCATGGCATCGAAAGCATTCTCACCTTCAATACTGCCGATTTCAAACGATTTCCTCGCCTACAGATTCTTCATCCCACTGACGTCCTCTCGGGTTCGGCGGTATAGACAGGACTGTCCGACAAGATGGTCCTGAAAGCAGGTCTGCCATACTCTCGGCCAGCGGACGTACAACATCGCAAACAATCGCATAGACTGCGTTGAGGACATTGCACGTAGCAACAACGCGAAACGGTATGCTATTAGTCAGTTTTGTCTGCGACGCCAATCCTGGACCTCGAAATCCTGCCGCCGGAACTTCGCACGAGCAAGCTGCCGTTGATAATTTGCGGCATCATCGGAATATTTCTGGGAGTGAGTCCGCTTCTGCCGCCCAGTTGGCACACTTTCAGCGGACTGTGGCTGATTCCGGCATTATACGTCGCGGTGGCGGTTCATGAATTGGGGCACCTTGTCGCCGGGAAATCGGTAGGCATGAATGTCGGCGGGGTTGTGATAGGCGGGTTCCGCATCTTCAAGTCCGGTAAACGTTGGACGTGCCAATTCGATTGGCGGCAGGCGATGGCTGGCGGATTAGCCAAGCCGCTCCCACCCACCTCCGATGTCAGTCTGGCCCAATTTGCCTGGATGATCGCGGGCGGCCCTCTGGCAAGTATCCTCCTTACGCTCGCAACCGGCGCCATCACATTGAGATATGGTGGTGGAGCTGGCGGATGGCGAGATTATCTATTCTGGGTCGCTCTGCTGACGATCAGCTCGTTGATCCCTGGCTCGGCGGGCCCTAACAGATCAGACGGCGCGCAGCTCTGGATGCCGCTTCGCCGTCCAGAGCAATGCCGATCCTGGATCGCTTTGCTCAAGATCCAGACAGAGGAGGCGGAAGGCGTTTTGCCCGCCGATTGGGATGCGAGTCTGGTGGCCGAGATGCTGACCGCCGAGCCTATGTCGGCCGAGTATTCGTACTGCCAACTGTTGACCTACTACCGCCGCGCCGATCAAGGTGACGACTTGGAGGCCGTACAACGGGTTTTGTGAAGGGCGATATGAGGATGCGATCCGCCATTTGTCCCAGGCACGGGCCTGGCTTGACCGGCGAAAACTGGATTCGGGCTTGGCACGGTTTGCGCGGAAGAAGTACATTGAATATGAGCGACGGTGCCTCGATGCTCGCGATTCAGTAGCGCAAAAGAATCCGACCGAATATCCAGCGACAACTTAAGAGTGAAGCGAATTCACTTCTCGCGGGCCTGCATCTTTCCCAATCCGTCTTCCAGCGCCTCCAGGATTCGCGCGGAGCCCGTTGCGCCGTCCAGCGGAAGCCGCAGCACTCCGGCGGGCGTGAATTGCGCGCCTGGGGTTTGAGTGACCAGGCTCATCAGAACGTTGGGATCGATGCGCGCCTCCGGGTGGAACTTGACGTTCAGCGCGCCCTGGCGGCGGTC
>JACPYL010000005.1 GCA_016196065.1 Acidobacteriota bacterium
AATGGGCTGAGGGTGGGCAGGGCAATGTCCTTGTCCAGCTTCGCCGGGTCGGGTTGGATGGTGACGATCTCAAGTTTGTCTTTGCCGACTTGGAAGGTCTCTAACTCCAACCCCTCCTGCCGCTCCAGGTCTTCGACGAACTCAATAAATTTTTTGTTGCCGATCACGTCCACCCGTTCGGTATAGCCGATGGTGCTATTGCGAAACATGAGGCGCAAGCCGCGCCCGATGGTTTGCTCCGGCAGGATGTTGGCCTTCGAGGTGTAGGGCCGCAAGCCGACGATCACCGTCACGTTTTGCACATCCCACCCCTCACGAAGCATGAGCACGCTCACAATGGCATTGACCGGGCTGGCCGCCATGTCCACATCCCGCGCCGCTTGCCGGGCTGTGTCCAAATCGCCTTTGGCTATCTCGCCGGATCGGTTCGTGTGAAGGGTCAATAGTTTGTCCCCGCCAAACTCGGAGGGGTAGGTCTTTTGCAGGTAGTCGGCCACATCGTCGGCTTCGCTGGTGTCGTTCATCATGACAAACAGGATCGGTTTCTTGCCAAGAGGAGCCAATTGATCGCGGTATTCGCGCCAACGATTCGCGCCCGCCGTGAGGTAGGCTTTATAGCGGGTGCTGGCAACCAATGAAGTAATTTCGTGAATGCCGCTCGTGAGTCCCTTGACGGGCCGTTTTACAATGCCGTCAATGATTGCTTGTTTGAGGGGATAGTCCGAGACTGTCCAAGAGAAAAGGCTGCCCTTCTGGTAACGGGGGGTAGCCGTAAAGTCTAATTGCGCGGTGAGGCCGCCCCTCACCGACTCATACAATCGCCGGATAATCTGACTCCAGGCGCTATCTTCGTCGTGGGTGTGGTGGGCTTCGTCGTTGACAACCAGGAGCGGGCCGCCCCGCTTGATGATCCGCTTATCAAAATCCTCAATCGCGTTGGGAGTCGCGGGCGGCCTGGGGCCAAGCATCGCCGCCATTTCGTCGGGTTCATCCGACTCGCCGGCCTCGTCGTTATCGGCGTGCAGTTGGTCAACGTTCGTCAGGTATAGGAACGAGAATTTATTAACTGTCCGAAATAGGCTTGCGCATTTTTTGCCCTTGATCTGTTTCGTTCAAAGCGTTAGGCTTGACAGGAACGGTTAGACTCCCGGACTTGATTTGGAGCGAAATGATGCAGCCCTATCCCCCTGAGATTGAGCAGACGATGAAGAAGTACTATGCCACGCTCTCCGAAAAAGACCGGCGGCGCTATGCGGCCGTGGAAGCGCTGAAATTGGGACACGGCGGACAAGGCTACATCGCCAAGTTGCTGGGCTGTAATGAAAAGACGGTCAGCCGAGGCTTGGAGGAGTTGGCCGAACTGCCAGCCCAGCCTCTTTATGAACCCTTGCTCCGAAAACCAGGGGCTGGGCGCACGCCCTATGACGAGGTGCATCCAGATATTGACCGGCAATTTCTGGAAGTCCTGAAAGACCACACCGCGGGCGACCCGATGGACGAGCGGGTGGTCTGGACCGACTTGACCCCGCAGGACATTGCTGGACTGTTGGCCAAGCATCATCAAGTGTGGGTCAGCAAGAGTGTGGTGCGCAAACTGCTCCACAAGCACAAGTACCGTCGCCGACAGGCGCAAAAGAAACAAACACTGAAAGCGGTGGCTCACCGCAATGAACAATTCACCCGGATTGCTGAGTTGAAAGCCGAATTTCAGGCGGCCGGCAACCCGATCATCAGCTTTGATACCAAGAAAAAAGAGTATGTGGGCAACTTCTACCGTGACGGCCACTTGTATACCTTGGAAGAACTCCGGACTTACGACCACGACTTCAACAGCGAGGCTGACGGAATCATCATTCCGCACGGCATCCTGGATTTGCAGCGCAATCTCGGCTATCTCCATCTCGGCACCAGCAAGGACACCAGCGAATTCGTTTGTGATTGCCTTCAGGCCTGGTGGACTCAGCATGGACGGGCTGACTATCCCCAGGCGACGGCGATTCTAGGCTTGTGTGATGGCGGCGGCAGCCACAGCGCCCGCCAGTACATTTTCAAGGAAGACTTGCAGAAGCTGGCCGATGAGCTTGGGATTGAAATCCGAATCGCGCATTATCCGCCCTACTGTTCCAAGTACAACCCGATTGAGCACCGTTTGTTTCCCCACGTCACCCGTGCCTGCCAGGGCGTGATTTTCACCAGCCTGACCTTGGTCAAAGAACTGATGGAAAAGACCAAAACCAGCAAGGGCTTGAAGGTCGTCGTCGACATCATCGAGAAAGTTTATCAGACCGGGCGCAAAGCGGCTGAAGACTTCAAAACGAAGATGCGCATTATCTTTGATGAACTTCTGCCGCAATGGAATTATCGCGCCCTTCCAAATCAGACAGTTATTTAATTCCCGTTCCTAATTACCACGAATTGAAATCAAAAATAATTCGTGCGAATTCGCACGAAGCGATTCGTGGCAAAGCTCTTATGAAGATTGCCATTGCCTGCGACCACGGCGGCTTCGTCCTCAAGGAGACCGCCCTCAAAGTTGTGATGCAAGCCGGCCACGAGATTCTCGACCTCGGCACTTTCACCGCCGACCCGGTGGACTACCCCGACTACGCCCGCGCCGTCGGCGAAGCC
>JACPYL010000006.1 GCA_016196065.1 Acidobacteriota bacterium
CCTGAAAAAGGCTGGCAAACCGCCTAAAGTCGTGATCGTTGCTTGCATGAGAAAATTGTTAACCATCATGAATTCTATGTTAAAAAACAATACCCCGTGGAACCCCAAAATCGCTTGACTTGGAACACGGTTGCTCTCCCGAAGGGAGAGGGGGTTTAAATGGAGTAATAATTTTTATACCACTCCACAAAGCGCGCGATGCCTTCTTCTATGGAGGTTGTTGGTTTATATCCCACGTCGCGTATCAAATCATCTACGTCCGCATACGTCGCCGGGATGTCACCCGCCTGTAAAGGCAGCATATTGAGAATGGCTTTTTTGCCGAGATGCTTTTCCAATGTTGCAATGAAGTGCATCAGTTCCACCGGCTGATTGTGGCCAATGTTATATAAGCGGTAAGGCGCAAGACTGCTGGCGGGATCGGGCGCCGCGCCGCTCCAGTCAGGATCAGGTTCTGGAATTTTATCCAGCACGCGCACCACGCCTTCCACGATATCGTCTATATAGGTGAAGTCACGTTTGTGTTTGCCATGATTAAAAACATCTATCGGTTCGCCCGCGAGAATTTTCTTGGTGAAGATAAAAAGCGCCATGTCGGGCCTTCCCCACGGTCCGTACACGGTGAAAAAGCGCAGGCCTGTCACAGGCAGGCGGTATAAATGGCTGTAGGTGTGCGCCATCAACTCATTGGCTTTTTTGCTGGCGGCATACAGGCTCACCGGATGATCCACGTTGTCATGCACCGAGAACGGCATCTTGGTGTTGGCGCCGTAGACCGAACTGCTGGAGGCGTAGACGAGATGTTCCACATTGTGATGGCGGCAGCCTTCCAGGACGTTGAGAAAGCCGACGATGTTGGACTCTATGTACGCGTGCGGATTTTGCAGTGAATAGCGCACACCGGCTTGAGCGGCGAGGGCGACGACGCGCTGCGGTTTGTGTTGCGTGAACACGTGTGCCAAGCCGGCGCGGTCTTGCAGGTTGACGCGCGCCTCGGTGAAACGGGGATGGTCTGAGTAGCGGGCCAATCGCGCGAGCTTGAGGTTGACGTCGTAATAGTCGTTGAGATTATCAACGCCGATGACCTCATCGCCACGTTCGAGCAGGCGCGGCGTGAGCGCCGCGCCGATAAAGCCGGCGCTGCCGGTGACGAGTATCTTCACTCTCGTTCCGTGCGCGCCTGGCTGTCGGATTCCGGCTTGTGGATCATGCCGGGCGAGGGCGTTCCCCTGCCCATCGCGTAATAGATGAAGCCCGCTCTGGCCACTAACTGCGGGTCATAGAGGTTGCGGCCGTCGAGGATCACCGGCGCGTTGAGCAGGTGTTTGATCTGCTCGAGATCCGGGCTGCGAAACACGTTCCACTCGGTCACCAGAACCAAGGCGTCGGCGCCTTGCAGGGCATGTTCTTTATCGGGACAAAGTTGCAGATCGGGGCGTTCGCCGTAGATCGCGCGCGTCTGTTCCATGGCCGCCGGATCGTAGGCCCGCACCTTGGCGCCCGCCGCCCACAGCGCCTCCATCAAGGTGCGGCTGGGCGCTTCGCGCATGTCGTCGGTGTTGGGCTTGAAGGCCAGCCCCCACAGCGCGAGGGTCTTGCCGCGCAGCGCGCCGTCGAAATGTTTGGAGATCTTTTCGAATAACACCTGCTTTTGACGGGCATTGACGGCCTCCACGGAGGACAGCAATTGCGCCGGATAGCCAGCCTGAGCGGCGGTATGCACCAGGGCCTGCACGTCTTTCGGGAAGCACGAGCCGCCGTAACCGCAGCCGGGATAAATAAAATGATAGCCGATGCGCGGATCGGAACCGATGCCCAGCCGCACCTGCTCGATGTCCGCGCCGACCCGCTCTGCGACGTTGGCAAGCTCGTTCATGAAGCTGATCTTGGTGGCGAGCATGGCGTTGGCTGCGTATTTGGTCAGTTCGGCCGAGCGCACGTCCATCACCACCATGCGATCGTGATTGCGGTTAAAGGGCGCATACAGGGCGCGCAGCAATTCAACGGTGCGCGGATTATCCGCGCCGAGGATGATCCGGTCCGGGCGCATAAAATCATCCACCGCGGCGCCTTCCTTGAGAAATTCAGGATTGGAGGCGACATCGAACTCCACCTGCGCGCCGCGCCGCTGGAGGGTATCGCGGATGACCGCCTGGACCTTATCGGCTGTGCCTACCGGCACAGTGGATTTATTCACGACGATGCGGTAGCCGTTCAGGTGCTCGCCGATGGCGCGCGCCACCGCGAGGACATGGCTTAAATCGGCGCTGCCGTCTTCTCCGGGAGGGGTGCCCACGGCGATGAACTGAAACAGGCCGTGCGCGGCGGCGGCCTGCATACCGGTGGTGAAGGACAGGCGGCCGTCCTTGAGGTTGGACTGCACCAGGTCCTCCAGCCCGGGTTCATAAATGGGGATCTTCCCTTGGGTCAGCATCTCGACCTTGCGGGCGTCGGTGTCCATGCACACGACCTCATTGCCCATCTGCGCGAGGCACGCGCCGCTTACCAGCCCGACGTAGCCTGATCCATAAATAGTTATTTTCATTGTGTTTTTTTAGTTCGCCGGTGAGACGGGGTAGGTTGACTATGATGGAATCATAGCATTTCTACCCAGTACGCCATGACACCCCCAACCCGTCCGGGCTCGAATGGCGGCGGCGTAAGGTTTGGGTTATAATTTTAGTTTAAAGTCCTCTTTGCCGCGAGTATGTGGCCCGGGTCATAAAAAACCTATTTTAACAGCCGGCGGGAGGGTTTGCTTACTTGATTCCTCTCATAGTCGTGACACCTCACAGCCAGAATAGTTGACGCTACGCTATATTTCCAGCAAAATAACCGGCTTATATTTGCGGAGGGGTTCCCGAGCGGTCAAAGGGATCAGACTGTAAATCTGACGGCTCAGCCTTCGGAGGTTCGAATCCTCCCCCCTCCACCAAGACGCCCATGAGGATAACTTGGCGGAGGCGAGGCAATGAGGGGTTCAGGTGCTGTCAGTGTATCTGTTTTGCAGGGCGGGTGTAGTTCAATGGTAGAACTTCAGCCTTCCAAGCTGATAGCGTGGGTTCGATTCCCATCACCCGCTCCAGTTTTTTTAGTTACCAGTTTTCAGTTGACGGTGGCCGGCTACCAAGTGACGGGATCAAAGCCCATATAGCTCAGTCGGGCGAGTGGCGGGATTAGGAGCCACGAGCGCCCGTCTAGGGATGGCGGGCAGGTGCTGATATGTGAGCTAGGGCTTCGCCAAGGACGGCCGAGATAGTTTGAACATGCCCATATAGCTCAGTCGGTAGAGCACTTCCTTGGTAAGGAAGAGGTCATCGGTTCGATTCCGATTATGGGCTCCATTGGCTGAGCCGCGAGTTAAACAGTTCTGTTAATTAGGTATTGTAGGGAGATATTCTGATGTCCAAGGCAAAATTTGAGCGGACCAAGCCGCATTTAAACGTAGGCACCATCGGCCACGTAGACCATGGCAAGACCACCCTGACGGCGGCCTTGACCAAAGTCATGGCAGGGCTGCACGGCGGTGAATACAAAGCCTACG
>JACPYL010000007.1 GCA_016196065.1 Acidobacteriota bacterium
GCACCAACCGGGAAAACTTCAGAACGTGTCAAAGAACGATTATGGTTTTACGCTCTTTAAATTCCGCGTCAACGAAATTGTTGGGTTTGTAAGTGCTTGGGGATCAATCGAGTGCACGCCGTCCACAGGCCGGTGACGCGGGAGTGGTGCAGCGGGCTCGGAGGGAAGCCGCAAATCGCCAGTGTTCATCGCGTATTTTGTGCTTTCTGTTACAGCGAGACGGTTTCGTTCTTGGTGCACGGAGAGGAATCCGTCTGTGCAAAAACTCGGGGAATGCGCTCACGCAGCGCGTTTGGAGGCCGACGGTCGGGCGCTGTTTGCCAGAAATCTTCACCACGGAGGTCACAGAGGACACGGGGGCAAACGTGGTTTTCTCTATGTCCTCCGTGATCCCCGTGGTTAGGACTTGTCCCTGCGCTCGTATTGCCGTCTGCACTTGCGTTCTCACTCAGGTACTTACGCGCCTCTCCTGGGCTGCCTACAATTTGCAGGAGACAGGGAGCGTGCCATGACGATCTTCGATCCACCGCGGGGCAATGTGATCAATGTACAGGGCGGAGGAATTCTGAAGTTGCTGGGACTGGGCATCGTCGGCTTCCTCGCGGTGATCTTCCTGTTCTCTGCAGTGACTCGTGTCGACTCTGGCGCCGTCGGAGTGCTGACCTTGTTTGGCCGGGTTACGGGAGAGGTACTGCCCGAAGGGATCCATCTCATCAACCCGCTCAAGACCAATCACGAGATGTCCATTCGCACGCAGGAACTCAAAGAGACGGCCAGTGTGCCATCAAGCGAAGGCCTGGTGATGAGCCTGGATACCTCGCTGATCTACCACCTCGACCGGGACAAGGCTTCGCAGGTGTACCAGAACATCGGAATGGGCTACGTCGAAGTTGTGATTGAACCGAATTTGCGGTCTGCGATTCGAGAGGCGACGGCCTCGCACAGCGCCAATGCGCTCTACTCCGGCGAGCGCGAAATGGTCGCCAAGCAAATTGTGGCGCAGCTTACCGACAAACTTGGCCAGCGCGGAATCGTAGTCGAAAGCATTTTGCTTCGCGACATTCAGCTGCCCGCTACTCTCAAAGCGTCAATCGAATCCAAGCAGCAGGCTGAACAGGAAGCGTTGGCCATGAGCTTCCGCCTTCAGAAAGAAACTCAGGAAGCCCAACGGAAGCGCATCGAGGCGGCGGGTGTCCGCGACTTCCAACAGATCGTCGCGCAAGGTATCAGCGCACAATTGCTGGAATGGAAGGGCATCGAGGCCACTGAAAACCTGGCCAAGAGTCCGAACGCAAAGATCGTCGTGATTGGCAGCGGGAAGAATGGGCTGCCGTTGATTCTGGGACAGTGAAGAAACAGTGGCTAGTGATTGGTGGTTAGTGAATAGTTCGAACCGCTACCGCTGATACCATAACTTGCGTGCCTCCCTTGCTCGACGTTCGGAGCCTTACCATCCAATTCCCGAATGCGGGTCGGACACTCTTGTCCGACCGAGGGCCGACGGCTCTCTCAAATTTCGCGGCGGTTCGGGACTTGAGCTTCAGCATCGCTCCCGGGGAAGTCCTTGGCCTGGTCGGAGAATCAGGTTCCGGCAAGTCGATTACATCGCTGGCTGTCATGGGATTGCTGCCCGGTGCGGCCACGGTGACGGGCGACATCACGTTCCAGGATGCCGACAATCGGCCGTCAAATCTCACCACGCTTCCCTCCGAGTCGATGCGTGCGCTTCGCGGCTCGCGCATCGCAATGATTTTTCAGGAACCGATGACTGCCCTAAATCCCGTGATGCGGGTGGGCGATCAGATTGCCGAAGCGGTTCTCGCGCACCACGAGGTATCGAAGAGCGAAGCGTGGAAGCGCGCCGTCGAAGGGATGCGCGACGTTGCCATCACTGACCCTGAACAGCGTGCCCGGAGCTATCCACACCAACTTTCAGGTGGTATGCGACAGCGCGTGATGATCGCCATGGCGATCGTCAACCGGCCGCAATTGTTGATTGCCGATGAGCCGACCACCGCGCTCGATGTGACCATCCAGGCGCAGATTCTCGAATTGCTGAGCGACCTGCGCCAGAAATTCGGCTTGGCTATGCTCTTCATCTCTCACGACCTGGCCGTCGTTTCGCACGTCGCGGACCGGGTGGCAGTCCTCTACACGGGGAGCCTGGTCGAACTAGGAACGAAGGTACACATCTTTAACGCCGCGGCTCATCCTTATACGCAAGGACTGCTCCGCGCGATCCCCACGCTCGCGACCGATCGCGCCCAGCCGCTTTCCACAATTGAGGGAACTGTCCCGCCGATCGCGGCCCTTCCGCCGGGTTGTCCCTTCGAGCCGCGATGCGAATACCGCGTCGCTGCCTGTGGTTCGCAGTTGCCGCCCCTGGTCGAGATCAGTGTGGGGCACTATGCGCGATGTCCGGTGCTGAATCGTTAGAGAGAAGGTGACCTTCCGCCGGTGACCTCTTTCACCACAATCACGCTATAATCCTCGCTTTGCCGTGCGCATCCTCGTCCTCAGCGATATTCACAGCAATCTCGAAGCCCTCGAGGCTTGCCTCGCGGCGGCTCCGGCGCATGACCTCGTCGTCAACCTTGGCGATTCCGTGGGATACGGCGCAAATCCCAATGAAGTGATCGCGCGTTGTCGAGCGCTCGGCAAGGTGTTTGTCCGGGGAAATCACGACAAAGCGGTTAGCGGACTGATGGATCTGGCGGAATTCAATGCGGCTGCCGGCCTGGCCACTCTTTGGACGCGCGACCAACTGACTGCTGAAAATCTCGCCTGGCTGCGCAAGCTTCCGCAGGGACCGGTGCAGGTCGATGAAATACCCGGCATCCAGCTAGTCCATGGATCGGCGCTGGATGAAGACGAATACCTGGTCAGCGTGCGCGACGCGATTGAGCCGCTCATGACCGACGTCGTTCCCGTTACATTCTTCGGGCACACACATTTGCAGGGCGGTTTCGTGGCACAGGGCGAGATCAGTGAGGCGTATCGTCCGGGCTATCGCACGGTCGGTCAGGCCGAATCGTCGGATTGGCCCCTGCGCCGCGATTTGCGCTTCCTGATCAATCCCGGATCGGTCGGCCAACCGAGAGACGGTGACTGGCGCGCTGCTTTCGCAGTTTTCGATACGGATGCGTGGATTGTCAGCTTCCACCGCGTCCCCTATAACCTGCGGATTGCGCAAGAAAAAATTCTTGCCGCGAACTTGCCGCAAAGGCTGGCCACGAGGCTGGCTACTGGTCGATAGATATGGCTCACTATCTGAAGCTCCCGATCCGTTTCTTCGTTCTCCTGATTGTTCTCACTCCATGCCTTGCGGTGAGTCTGGCAGGCTTGAATCCTGGCGAGAATCCTTCGCGTCGAGAGCGTCGAAAAGGCGCCAATCCGGACGATCAGAAGCGCGAGATCAGCGTCGATGGTACGAAGAGGTCCTATCTTCTCTACGTGCCTCGCTCGGCGACGAAGAAGAAACCCCTTCCGCTGCTGCTGGTATTTCACGGTGGCGGGGGACACGACTACAACATGCCTCGCTTTACCGGCTTCGACGAAATCGCCAAGTCGCGCGGTTTTGTGGTGGCGTATCCCGAAAGCAGCAATGGCCACTGGAGTGATGGGCGCAATCTGTCTCCAGCAGATGATGTGGGTTTCATTCGGGTGCTCATCGCCGAATTGAAACGCTCGTACTCGATCGATCCGGCGCGAATTTATGCAACGGGAATCTCAAACGGTGGATTTTTCTCGCAACGGCTGGCCTGCGATCTCGCCGATCAGATTGCCGCAGTCGCTTCGGTAGCGGCCACCATGCCAGAACCTCTCGTTCCTGCATGCCATCCGGCGCGGCCAGTCTCCGTCATGTTCATGCAGGGAACCGCGGATCCGCTGGTCCACATTGAAGGTGGAGCTGTCGCCAAGGTCAACGGCCGCAATATTTCGCTGGCCGACGCTGTCCGTTTCTGGCTTGATCACGACCAGACCAGTAAGACGCCCGACGCTTCCGATCTGCCGCATCACGACTCCAACGGTACGAGTGTTCACCGCGACATCTACGGCGACGGCAAGCAAGGTACGGAACTTGTCGTCTATACGATCAACGGCGGAGGCCACACCTGGCCGGGCGGAGAACAATACATGCCGGCTCTTCTCGTGGGCAAAGTGAATCACGATCTCAGCGCCAGCGAAGTCATCTGGGAGTTCTTCTCGCGACACAGCCACCCGTAGGGCAGAGCGGCGTCAATGTAAACTTCCCCTATGGGTCCACATTCTTCTGAGTCTTCGAATCCCGCCGACCTTTTTTCGGCCGCAGCAAAGCCGGCGACGTCCGCGCACACCGCCCACATCGACGGAGGCGCGCGCGGCAATCCAGGACCCGCTGGATACGGCGTGGTAATTCAAGATGCCGCGGGCCGCACGGTTGCGGAGCTTAGCGAATACCTGGGCCACCAGACCAACAACTACGCCGAGTACCAGGGATTGATCGGCGTTCTGCGTTATGCCACGGGCAATGGCATCAAGTCGCTGAAAGTGGTGAGCGATTCGGAGTTGATGGTCCGGCAGATGAACGGCATCTACAAAGTGAAGAATCCGGACCTGCGCAAGCTCCATGACGAGGCGCAGCAAATGGTTCGCAAGCTCGACCACTTTGAAATTCGTCACGCCATGCGCGAGCACAACGTGGACGCCGACCGCCTCGCCAACGAAGCCATGGACCGCGGCAAGTCGGGCCGCACTACCTCCGCGCCAGCGCCGGCTGCGACCATTGCTGTCCGTGACGAGTTCGATGGCATCGTTCGCAATGGAGTGGTGGAACTGACCGGTGGTTCATTGCCTGACGGCACGCGAGTGCAGGTTCGAGTCCGCCGCTAGCCCCTTCCAAGCCCCAGAACTGGAACCCAGTTGTTTATTCCCCGAGAACTCTCTGATGGTTACTATTGCGCTAATAGCACTCGATGTAGGAGGACAGCGCGATGATTTTCGGACCCGAGACGTTCGATGGAGTCAACCCGTGGGCAGTCGCCGTCGCTGCAGTGGCGACGATGGTGATTGGATTCCTCTGGTACTCGCCCCTTCTCTTCGCTCGTCCGTGGATGCGGCTCATGGGACATGATCCGAACGATAAGGACAAGCTCGCGGAAATGCAGAAAAGTGCCGGCAAGCTATACGCGCTCACCTTCATCGCAACCATCGTCTCCGCAATCGTGCTCGCGAAGATCATCGACCTGACCAGCGTCAACACCGTTGTGTATGGGATGAAAGTTGGATTTTTTGTTTGGCTCGGCCTGGTTGCCACCGTCCAGTTGACGGGCGCACTCTTCGGCAAGCAGCCCACGAAACTCTTCCTGATCAACGCCGGATATCAACTGGCTTGCTACGTGACTATGGGCGGCATCTTGGCGAAGTGGCCACACCCGTAGAGCTAGGTCAGAGGTTTGAGGTCAGATTGCAGAGGTGAATCCTCTCGATCCCGCCACTCATATACGTCTTCCAAATCCAAGCAGGGTTTAACCTCTGCAATCTGACCTCTCACCTCTAACCTCATCTCACTCTCCCGCCGAGTGATCGTGGACGATCTTCCATCCTTCAGGAAACTTCTTGAAGATTAGTGTGAACAGGCCATGCGGCGTTTTCCCATCGGACATCGTCAGGTGAAATTCTCCGCGGACGAAAGCTGCGTTAGTTCCCAGAGGTTCGACTCGCAGGTTCGTGAACTCCAGTTTGCCCATTTCGTGACCGGCGCCTTGATAACTTTTCTTGTAGCGGTCGAGTGCTGCCTCCCAGCCTTTTGATTCGTGCGCGCCGGAGAAGAAGGTCAGTTCCGGCGAATTCCAGTAGCTAGACATGAATGCGTCCAAGTCGCCGCGATTCCATGCCGCCTGCTGTTGTTCGATGACTAGACGCACGCCGGAGACGTCCGCGGTTGGCGCGCTTTGCGCGGAACATGTCATAGCAAGAAAAATTGAAGTGAACAGGATTGCGATGGTGCGCATGATTCCTCCAGGACAGACTCGGTCGAGCAAAATAGTGTCGCACACGGAGGGCGCGCCGGGTAATGTTCAGAAGAATAGCGCAGACAGGGTGTCTGCGATTCTCCCCCTTAGGAATTATTTAAGAGTTGCTAAGCGCGAGGCCGACGACTAAGCGCGGCTCTTCTTAACGGCGACCGCAGCCTTGGCCTTCACCGCTTGCCAGGGACGCTTCGGACGCTCCACTTCGGGCTTGTCACGATCCTTGATGCGGTCGTACTGATACGACTCGCTCACCGTGCCCAACGATTCGTTGTAGAGGCTGGGCGTGCCCAAAGCTTCCTTCAGTTCTTCAGCGAACTGATGCAGGGCCTTCAGGTGATCGGCTGTCGCCGGCACTTCGGTCTTGGTGGTTTTCAGGAACTGCTGATAACCCTTGTTGACCAGTTTCGAGATCTCGCTGCCAACCAGGTATCCGGGATAGGCGAAGATCTTGGCGCCACCGTCATCGGTTTTCTGGATGGCTGCCGACACGTTGTATTTTCTGGCGAACACGCGGCTCTGCGTGCCCGGAGCTTCGATCAGATCGAAGCCATGCTCGCGCAGCCAGCTGACTGCGTCTTCGTAGGTTCGTTCTTCCACTTTAGTTGACATTTGTGTGCTTTCAGTTTGTCTGGCAGTTCTGCCTTGCAAAATTAGATGCGCGTACTGGACTCAAGATGCCCCTGGAATCCTGAAACCGAACTTCATACTACCGAATCTAACGTCGTAGTATAGATATACCTTTTCAGGATTACAGGCACATTACTCTAGTCATGAAAGCTTTTTCGCCGTGACGGCAGCCAATCCCAACCCGGTCGCCAGGCCAAACGCCACCAACGATGTTGCGGTTACGCGCCCGGCTGGAGTGAGCCTGCTCGATCGCATCGGCAATACTCCACTGCTGCGGTTCGATGCGCTGACCTGCGATCTGCCCACGGTGCAACTCTACGGCAAAGCCGAATGGTACAACCCTGGTGGATCGATCAAGGATCGAACGGCCGCCAGCATCGTATCCGAAGCGCGCCGCTCTGGAAAGCTGACGCCGGGAAAGATTCTTCTCGATTCCACCAGCGGCAACACCGGCATTGCATATTCCATGCTGGGTTCTGCGCTGGGCTTTCCCGTTACGCTCTGCGTTCCCGAGAATATTTCTCCCGAACGCAAGCGCATTCTACAGGCATACGGCGCAAATATCATCTTCACCGATGCAGGCGAAGGCTCGGACGGTGCCACGAGAGTTGCCCACGAGCTCGCAGAAAAACAATCCGATATTTATTTTTATGCCGATCAATATTCCAACGACGCCAACTGGCGCGCGCATTACAACACCACCGCCAACGAAATCTGGCGCCAGACCGAGGGTCGCATTACGCACTTCGTCGCGATCATGGGAACAACCGGGACGTTCGTTGGGACCACGCGCCGTCTGAAAGAGTTGAACCCGAATGTTCGCTGCATCTCGTTGCAGCCGGACTCTCCCTTTCACGGCATTGAAGGCACCAAGCATCTGGGATCGACCATGGTACCCGGCATATACGACGCCACGCTCGCTGACGAACAATTGGAAATTCACACCGAAGACGCGCACGCGATGGCGCGGCAGCTGGCGCGAGAAGCAGGCATACTGATTGGCGTATCTGCCGCGGCCGGGATCGTGGGCAGCATGAAAGTTGCCGAGAGTTTGAAGAAGCAACAGCCTGCAGTGATCGTCACGATCCTCGGCGACTCGGGCGAGAGGTATTTGGGCGAAAAATTCTGGAACGAGAAATAAGGGCAGAGGTCAGATTGCAAAGGTGAAAAGCTCACGATCCAAACCGTATCGATTTTTACCTCTACAATCTGACCTCTAACTTCTCACCTCACTATGCTCACGATCCCACAAGACGCCTACGCCTCGCTTCGCCAGCACGGCGAGGAAACGTATCCTCATGAATGCTGCGGCGTATTACTGGGGCAGTTCGCGGACGATGGCTCCAAGACGGTGACCAGCATTGCCCGCGCCGGAAATACGCGCGACGACTCTCCGCACAATCGCTACCACATTGATCCGAAGGAACTGATCCGCATTCAGCGCGAAGGCCGGGCGCGAGGAGAGGACATCGTCGGCTTTTATCACTCGCATCCAGATCATCCGGCGCGCTGGTCAACTACGGATCTGGCGGAGGCGCACTGGTTTGGTTGCTCGTACGTGATTACGAGCGTGGAGAAGGGCAAGGCGGCGGTGACGAACTCGTTCCAACTGGAAGGTGTCGATGAGGAGAACAAGAACTACGTGGATGAGTCGGTGATTGTGGAATCGCCACGACACTAGAGAGCTGTTCATCGATTGAAAGTTGCTTTGCGGACACCGCTTCAATATCTACTTACTTCGACAAGAAAAGGGGAAAATGCCTATGCAGCGGGTTCCTGATACGGAGTTGGTCCTCGTTCCGGGTGGGACGTTGATTACCAGCACACCGGAGGAGGGGCGGGCTTTAGCGCTAAAAATGGCTCGTCACATGATTCACAACATCCAGCCGGACCTCGACGCTCTCAAAGAGGGCAGGCCCAAATACGGGATGAATCCAGATAGTCTGATCGCTGCCAGCCAGGTTGTGGCTATCGAGTTTCAGACCATAGCGGCCGCCAACGACTATTGGCGGAAATAGTCCCAACAAATCGGCACAGAATTTCGTAACCCTGTATCGTTCGCATTCTGGCCGAATTCAACGACGCCCGGCATGCAGGGGCTTTGCTCCGAGCTTCCGTCCCATGCCGGGGGCGCTGGTGTTCTGAATCCGTACCGTATGCGATAGCATCTTAAATACCATATGCCGCAGATTCAGATTCCCGGTCCTCTCCGTCAATACGTTGGCAAACAGCCTTCTGTCGAGGTTAGCGCCAGGAATGTTGGCGAGGCGCTTGCCAGCCTGATCGCACAACATCCGGATTTGAAGCGCCATCTTTATACGGACGACGAAAAACTCCGCGCCTTCGTGAATGTCTACGTGAACGACGAAGACATGCGCTACCTGGACAAGGAAGCCACGGTACTCAAAGATGGTGATACCATTTCGATAGTGCCGTCGATCGCCGGTGGCCGCTAGGCTATGAGCGTTGCTTTCATGAATCGCCGAATGACCCGCCCCGCGCGCTGTTGTCGCCCCTGTTGTTGCTAGTCGCCAGTCCGCCGCCGAACCAAATCAAATGTAATCGAGGATTTTATGGCCACGTTGACCGAAGTCAAACCCGAAGCCGTTTTAAGTAATGACGAGATCCTGCGCTACTCGCGCCATCTGATCATGCCGGAAGTCGGCATGGAGGGTCAGCAGAAACTGAAAGCGGCGAAAGTCCTGTGTATCGGAGCGGGCGGCCTCGGATCGCCATTGGCGCTCTACCTGACGGCTGCGGGCGTCGGGACGCTGGGGATCGTTGATTTCGATGTCGTCGACTACACCAACCTGCAGCGGCAGATTATCCATACCACTGCTGACGTGGGCCGCAAGAAGCTCGACTCCGCGGCCGACAAGCTCAAGGCGATTAATCCTTATATCAACCTGCGCACGTTCGATACGCGGCTCAGTAGCGCCAACGCGCTCGAGCTGTTTCGAGAATTCGACATCATCGCCGACGGCACCGACAACTTTCCTACACGCTATCTGGTCAACGATGCCTGCGTGCTGACTGGCAAGCCGAACGTTTATGGATCGATCTTCCGCTTCGAAGGACAGGCGAGCGTGTTTGCGACCGAGGACGGTCCATGCTATCGCTGCCTCTATCCTGAGCCGCCACCGCCGGGATTGGTTCCATCCTGCGCCGAAGGCGGAGTGCTTGGGATTCTCCCCGGACTCGTGGGCGTGATCCAGGCAACGGAGACCATCAAGCTGATTCTTGGAGCGGGCGATCCTTTGATCGGGCGTCTTCTTCTGGTCGATGCGCTGGGGATGAAGTTCCGCGAGCTCAAACTGCGTAAGAGTCCGGATTGCCCAGCCTGCGGAAAGAATCCTACTGTGAAGTCGTTGATCGATTACAACGAATTTTGCGGAATCCGCGGCGAAGAAGAAGTTGTTTCTACTGACGTGCCAGCTATCACCGTCGAAGAACTCAAACAGCAACTCGATGCCAGGAAAGACTTGTTCATTCTCGACGTCCGCGAACCGCACGAATATCAGATCTGTAACCTCAACGGACATCTGATTCCACTGGGCGACCTGCCCAAGCGTGTCCATGAACTTGATTCCAGCCGGGAAATCGTTGCCCATTGCCGATCTGGAGTACGCAGTGGCAAGGCCGTGACATTCCTGCGCCAGGCTGGATTCAAGAAAGTCCATAACCTGACCGGCGGGATTCTAGCTTGGGCCGATAAGATCGATCCGACCATGCCCAAGTACTAATGGCAGTTTCCAGTTGCCGGTTCTCAGGTCTCAGTTAGTGCAGGGAGCGCTGACGCGCTCTCTTTTCTTGCAAGATGCTAGTGCGTTGACGCAGGTGTTGGCACAATGTTCTTGCGTCCGAATAAAAAATGACAGGGGAGAGAGACGCGCCTCCCCTGTCGGCCTGGTTAGGGGAAACTTTTTCTACTTGGTGCTTTCGCCCATGGCTGATTTTTCGGCGCCGATCGCGAGAGCAGTTTTCTTGCCGGCGAAACGGACTTCTGTGACTGCGCTGGAAGTCTTGTCGATGACCGTGGCGTCATTGTTCGAGGACACCGGCAGCTCGATCACTTTCGCCGGGGACTTGGTCACGAGTTTCTTTCCCTGCATGAAGCTCACTTCGACATTCGCTCCAGTACCTTCCCAGCGCACTTGATAGTCGCCTGCCGGAACGGCTTGTCCATTGACCTGTGCCCCTTCGCTGAAGTGAACCGAACCCTTGTTGGTATTGCCTGCGAACGCGCTCGTTGCCACGAGAACGGCCAACGCTAGAACTGCACTCTTTGCCAATTGATTGAATTTCATGGTGACCCCTTCTGTCCGGCATCGGGCCGGTTCCAAGGGCGGCTGGTTAATGGTTAAAACGTAGGACTTGTGTTTTTTCAATAAAGTCCTACAATGCGCGTGTCAGGGTGACGCAAAAAGACTCGGGCCGCGAACTCGTGCTCTTTGCCTGGACTCGACTCACCTGGGCCGCCAAACCAAGTGTGAGCCAGTCCCGTCACCCTGCTCATTTTTGTGTTTCGAGTAAGTCGAGATTGTCCCTCCACTCACCCCATGTAAGCTCGCTTCAGGATACGAACCCCTTGTTCAGGAAGTTCCGTTTTTCCGTTGCGCGTGCTACTTGGACGAATTCGGACCGACCGGGTTAGCACTTCCACCGAGTTTGAGGAATGCATAACAGAATGAATTTGTTGTGTGTGGAGGGAGCAAGACGCGGCAAGCCGCGTCTCTACAAGTCGAGTTCTCAGCTGATCTTCAGGACGATCTTTCCGTAGTTCTGGCCTGCCTGGATGAGGGTGTATGCGGCGCGCGCTTCCTGTAAGGGAAACACCTGGCCAATTACCGGATGGAGTTTGCCTTGTTGCAACCACTGCGACAACTGTTGCCACGCCGTGCCCATCAATGCGGTATTGCGGCTCAGATAACTCAGCCACAACCCGTGCACGCTTGCGCCCTTAGTGTACAGGATGCGAGTGTCCAGCACTGGAGGCTGTCCAGTCGCGGCCCCGTAGACGATGATGCGTCCGAAGTCGCGCAAGCATTTCGCACCTTTGGCGACGTGCTCGCCGCCGAGCATTTCAAACACGGCATCGACTCCTTCGCCGTGGGTCAAGTCCTTGATTGCATACTGATAGTCCTGTTTCTTGTAGTTGATGCCGTGCTGCAAGCCGAGTTCGCGGACGCGTGCCAGCTTATCGTCTGACGAAGAAGTGCCATACATCTCGATGCCAAGAATCTTTCCGATCTGCACGGCGGCAGTGCCCACACCGCCTGCAACCGCTTGAATGAGGACACGAGTGCCTGCCGGTTTGTCGATTAATCCAGCTTTCCAGTACGCGAAATATGCGGTGAAGAAATTTACCGGAAACGCTGCTGCTTCCTCTGCAGTCCAACTGTCGGGGACGGGCCAGAGGAGTGCGCGTTGACCGGCAGTCGTTTCGGCAAATGCGCTCCACTGCGTGTATCCCATGACGCGCTTGCCCGTCGCAATCTCGACGCCCGCAAACTCGCGTCCCGCGACAAGCGGCGGTTTGGGAGTGCCAGCATATCCGCCCTGAGTCGTCATCAAGTCGGCGAAATTCAATCCGCCGGCCTCGACCTTTACCAGCGTCTGATCTGGTCCTGCATGGGGATCAGGAACTTCTTGTATTTCCAGGACTTCAGGCCCGCCGAAGCGAGGGATCACGAGTGCTTTCATGAGGAAAGTGTAGCAAGGGGCGTCGTTGGTCGATAGTCGTTCGCTATTCGGTAAACGAGGGGCGAGTTGGGGTCCGTCCTGTCTATGTCAAGAGTTGTCCTGCAAAACCTGACACTTGTTCCCCTTCGCAGCATCTATAATGGCAATCGAGTTTCCGACCCTCGCCTGTCTTGGAAATCCATGGCAACGAGGGCGAGAGTGGCGAGCAATGAAAAGCGCCATTCGAGGGTGCAGGGGGAAACGCCTGCGCCTCCCGTGTTTGGAAAGGAAACGCTCGCCAGGGTAGTTCCCCTTGCCGCGTTCCTGCTGCAATCAGAATTGAGAAGACGCCGTCGGTGGCCGCTAGTTACGGACTCGCAGTTGCCAACGACAAGCGACGAACGACCAACGACGTGTTACTCACCGACAAATTCGGCCGCTCCATTCACGATCTCCGTATCTCGATTACGGACCGGTGCAACTACCGCTGTGTCTATTGCCGTACGGGAACCAATGGCGCGGCCTACGCCGAGTTGCCCTTTGCCGACTATCTGCGAATGGTGCGCGTTCTGGTCGGACTCGGCATCACGAAAGTCCGGCTGACCGGCGGAGAGCCGCTGCTGCGCAAAGGGATCGTGGATTTTGTGCGTGAGCTGTCGAAGCTGCGCACGCACGAAGGCAAGAAGTTGGATATCGCGATGACGACCAACGGGCATCTACTGGCCGAGATCGCACAGCCGTTGAAAGATGCGGGGCTGGACCGCGTTACTGTGAGTATGGATGCGGTCGATCCCGAGCGCTTTGCCCGCATCACGCGGGTACCCAACGGATTCGAGAGTGTGCTCGCAGGCGTTCGCGAATCTCGCCGCATCGGTCTCGACCCGGTCAAAGTCAATTGCGTGCTCCTGCGCGGCTTCAACGAAGATCAGATCATCCCGTTCGGTATGTTCGCGCGCGAAGAAGGTGTCGTCGTCCGTTTTATTGAATTCATGCCGCTCGAAGAAGACCGGGTGTGGACCCCGGAGATTGTTGTTCGACTCGATGAGATCATCGCGCGCATGTCGGAATACAAGCCACTGGTTGAAATTCCACATGAACGGAGTGAAACTGCCCGCCGCTACAGGTTCGACGATGGTGTCGGCGAGATTGGAATCATCGCACCTGTGTCGCATCCATTCTGTGGACACTGCAGCCGCATCCGCCTGACATCAGACGGGAAGATTCGCACCTGCTTATTTTCCGTGTGGGATCACGACTTGTACGAATTAATGCGACGTGGTGCATCAGACGAGAAATTGGCGGAGTTTATTGTCGGAGTCGTCGAGAAAAAAGAAGCCCGCCATCATATTGGCGAGCCAGGATTCGTTCCGGCGTCGAGAACGATGGTGCATATCGGGGGGTAGAAGAACCAGTGGCTGGTGGTTAGTGATTAGCGAAACCGACCAATCTTGTGGTGAGCGTTGTCACTGACACTCGAGTTCTAGAAGCGGACTATCGCGGTGGGAGGCGCATTTGCCCCTTGCCCACTATCGCGAGCTAATTGTATGGCAGAAGAGCGTCACGCTCGTAACCGAGTCGTATCGGCTGACGGCCAATTTCCCCAGGCACGAAATCTACGGTCTAACCAGCCAAATCCGGAGATCCGCGGCCTCCGTTCCAGCCAACATAGCTGAAGGCCAAGGCCGCTCATCTCGAGGCGAATTCAAGCAGTTTCTGGGACACGCGCGAGGATCACTTTATGAACTGGAGACTCATATTCTGGTCGCGCACAATCTCGGATACATGCCGGTAGCGGACAGTTCACGACTCATCGCAAACATCCATGAAATTGGGAAAATGCTGAATGGCCTTCTGAAATCCCTCGATCGCGGTCAAGCGGCGTGACGTTTGAAAGCTAATCACAAACCCCTAACCACTAATCACTGGATCAATAAAACGCGTCGTACTTCGTTACCGACCAACCGGCGTCTTTGTTTTCCAGCGTTACCGAAAACAAATCCTTGTAGGTCGCGTCCTGGCTGGGGCTTGAGTAACGCTCACCTTTGTAGTGGAGAATAATCAGTGGAGGAGTATCTTCCCACTCGACGAGATTCCACGAAATCAGAGGGTGCTGCGTTTCCGAGTCGCAGATGAAGTCGGCGCGCTTTTTTCGATAGTCTTTTTTCTTTTCCCACTGGGCCAGAACTTTGCGGCAATTCCCGTCCCGCATTTCCTTGATGAACGCCGCGGAAATTTTTTCGATCGTACGATCGCGAAACGGATTCATCGTGATCGTAAGGGGCATGTGGGTGAGCGGATCGCGCTCTTCGGAGCGAGCCAGCACCGGCGGCTGGTTGCTGAGCCACCAGAGGTAGCCGACGAACACCAGTACCAGCAGAGCGCCGGCGCCGATGGCAATCCCCAGATGTGTGCGCGAAACCTGCATTAGAAAAGTTTCAGCTAAAGGCAGTCCCTTCGCAAGGTTACGAGAGAAACCACCGTAACCCGTCCCCGCCTGAGTCGAGGCTCTTGTTTGCTTGCTGGCGGGGCAATCGGGCCCATCACGAACCGCGAAGTCAGGCACAAAGTTTCTCGAAGACTTGCTGTTCCGATTGTGCTCTGGGGCCTTCGTGTCCCCCGTGGTAAATATCTTGTCCGTGGCAGATACAAGCCCGACCAGAGGCCTCCCCTGGTTTGTATTTTCGTAATCGCAGGCGTATAGTTGGCAATGAAAACTGTTGTGTCGTAGTGCGTTGGAATTGTCGAAGCACACCAGTGGGCGCAAGCCCACTTTTTAGTTGGGGCAGGTTTTGCGCGGCGATTGTGATGTAAGTTGCTGAAACGATGGCTTTTGATGAACAAAAGGTTCGGAGCATTGCCGATCGCGTGGCGGGTTCGGGTGGACTGGAAATCGCGGACATCGAATTCCACGGCGCGGGCAAGCATCGCATGCTGCGAGTGTTCATTGATCGTCCGGGAGCGACGCCGTCGCCCGATCATCCGGACGGCGTAACGCACGAAGACTGTGCGAATTTCAGCCGCGAGTTTGGAACCATCCTCGATGTTGAGGACGTGATGCCGGGCGGATCGTACGTGCTGGAGGTTTCTTCTCCGGGGCTGGATCGCAAGTTGGCGAAGGCGGCGGATTTTGAGCGCTTCCGCGGACATCGGATGAAGTTGATGACGCGCCAGCCGGTGAATAACAACCGGCATTTTGAAGGCAGCCTGGAAAGCTTTGAGAACGGCAAGCTGGTGCTCGACTTGAGTGTCGCCCGCCACAAGTTGCGTCCGAAAGATGGACAGGCCCCGAAAATAGAAATTGAATTGGCCAACGTAGAGAAGGCCAACTTAGTACCCGAGATCTGAGAAGCGGTGTCAGGTCCTAGGTGTTAGGTCCCAGGAAAACCTGGAGCCTAAGACCTAACACCTGAGACCGAACACCTGAATTTTATGGCAAGCGAGCTTTACAACATCATCGAAGGGGTCAGCCGCGAGAAGGGGATTGATCCGCAGATCGTGGTCACCGCGGTCGAGGACGCCATTGTTGTCGCGACCCGCAAGTACTACAAGTCGCAGGAGAACCTGCGCGCTGTGCTCGACAAAGATAGCGGCAAGATCAATGCCTATGCGGTCAAGGCGATTGTCGAGAATCCGGAGCAGATCGAAGATCCCAACCTGCAGGTGACGGTGGAGCAGGCCCGCAAGCTCGATCCTAAAGCAGAGGTGGGCGGGGAACTGCTCATCCCGAAAGTGACCGAAGGAATTCTGGGACGCATCGCGGCCCAGCTGGCGAAGCAGGTTATTTTCCAGAAAGTGCGCGAAGCCGAGCGCGATACGGTTTACAACGAGTACATCGGCCACGTGAATGAAGTGGTGAACGCGACCGTGAAGCGCATCGAAGGGCCGGATGTGATTCTTGACATCGGCAAAGCCGAAGCGCGCATGGGACGCAAAGAGCAATCGCGGCTGGAATCGTTCGCCGTTGGCGAGCGTCTGCGTGCCGTGATTGTGCGCGTCGAGAAAGCTTCGAAGGGTCCCGGCGTAGTGGTATCGCGCGCGGCGCCAGAGTTAGTGCAGCATCTGTTCCAGACCGAAGTTCCGGAAATTTATGACGGCACGGTCGTGATCCGCGCGATCGCTCGTGAAGCGGGCGAGCGCACCAAGATCGCGGTGATGTCGAAAGACAAAGACGTGGACGCGGTGGGCGCATGCGTGGGCATGAAGGGCATGCGTGTGCAATCGATCATTCGCGAATTGCGCGGCGAAAAGATCGACATCATCGAGTATCACGAAGATGCGGTTACGTTCGCTGAAAAGGCGCTACAGCCGGCCAAAGTCAGCCGTGTGACCGTGGTCGATTCCGCTGAGAAGCATCTGGAAGTAGTCGTGGACGACACGCAGTTGTCGCTGGCGATCGGCAAGAAGGGCCAGAATGTCCGCCTTGCCGCGAAGCTTTTGGGTTGGAAGATCGACATCAAGAGCGAAGAAGAGAAGCGCCAGGAAGTTGAGCAGCAAATGTCGGCGCTGGTTCCGGCAAGCGTTACGCCGCTTGAAAATGTTCCGGGCATCGGCGAGGGACTGGTTGAGAAGTTGAAAGCCGCTGGTGTGACGACCGTCGAAGCGCTGGCCGACATGACGCCCGAGCAGTTGGAAGCGATCGAGGGTATCGGGCCGAAGACGGTGGAAAAAATCAGCATTGCGGTCAATAATTATTTCTCCAGCCTGGAAGGCGGCGAACAGGTCGCTACCGAAGGAACGGAAGAGTCCGCCGGGGAAGCAGTCCCCGAGTTGGAAGCTTCCGAAGGAACCGCCGAAGCGGAAGCGCTGGAACCGTCCGCCGAGGCCACGGAAGGTGCAGAGGAAGATACCGCGGAGATCGAAGCAGTCGCGGATTCTCCCGAAGCTGGCGAAGCGGAACCGTCTGGCAATCACGCCGAGCACGTGCCGGATGCTGTGGAAGAAGAGAAGAACTGAAGCGGTCGCCTTCAGGCTCGGGTCAGCAAGTCGATCGATCGATGGGGCTGGAGTTCCGCCCCAAGATTGTGTGTCGCGATCTGGATAGGACGCAGGTGGGCAGCATGATTTACTCCTGAGGTCGATATGAGAGCTTAGCGGAAACTAGAAGGCGAGAGGGTGGATGAGCAAGATTCGAATCAACGATCTGGCGCGCGAGTTGGAAGTCAAGAGCAAGGCGATTCTTGACGCTTTGACTGCCGTCGGTGTTACCGAAAAGAAAACGCACTCCAGCTCGATCGAAGAGCATGAGGCAGTGCTGGTCCGCAAATATTTCCAGTCTCACGCCGACGAGTCCTCCAGCAGTGCAAAGTCTTCACGCGCCAGTCGTGGCGAGGACGATTTCAAGACCAAGATCGATTTGTCGAACATCTCCCGTCCGGGAGACGTGCTGCGCGCAATCCAGCAAAAGACCGAAGCAGCGGCTCATCCACCAGTTCGTCCGGTAGCGACGCCCCCGACTTCCGTGCCTCCGGCATCGGCCAAGCCGGCAGCGCCCGTTGCTCCAGTGAAGGCGAAGACGCCGGCACCCGCCCCGCCTGCCCCAGAGACGGCGCCTCCAAGATTGGTTACACCAGCGTCGGTTGCAGCCGCACGGCCGCCAGCGGCAGTGGTTACGCCGCGGCCTCCGGCAGCTCAGCCGGTTGCGACGCCTCCACCCCCTGCAGCAGTTGCGATTCCGCCGCGCCCGGCAGCTCCGGTTGCGCAGGCTCCGGCTGCTCCTCCGGCGGCTTCAACGCCACCGACTCCGCCGCCTTCAGCGCCGCAAATTCAGGCTGCTGCTCCCAGGCCGACGCCAACGATTGCGCCGCCGCGCGTGATCATGCCGCAGACCGGACCGCGTCCCGTTTATAAGGCTCCTGTGCCGCCGGCGGGATCTGCGCCACGGCCAGTGCCGGGTCGTCCGGAGCCAGGGAAACCAATTTTTCAGCGTCCCCGTCCGATGCAGTCTGGGCCGCCGGGAGCTCGTCCCATGTTGCGTCCGGGAGAGCGCCGACCGATGCATCCCACGCGGCAATCGCCCACCGGTTCTCGCCCTCTCGGCGTAGGACCCGGTGCAGGCGCCATGGCGCCTCCGGGGCCAACCCGTCCGGGAGCTCGTCCGGGTGGACCGTCGCGGCGTCCTGGTCAGCGCTACATTCCGCGCGGCATCAAAGAAGGCCCGATGAAGGGCTACACCCCGCCGCCGCGGGTGACGATTTCGAACGAGCCGCAGCCCATCACGCGGAATATCACGATCACCGAAGGAATCTCGGTGAAGGATCTTGCCGAGAAGCTGGGCATTCGCGCGAAAGATCTGATCGCGCGGTTGCTGGCGAAAGGCGTCTTCGCGACGATTAACCAGACGCTCGATGCCGAGCTTGCCAGCGAAATGGCGCGCTTCTTTGGCGCTGATACCGAGGTCATCACCTTCGAGGAACAAGCGTCGAAGGATCAAGCGGACACGACCGATGGCGGCGAAGAAGGCGCGGAAGCAGTGCCCCGTCCGCCCGTGGTCACGATCATGGGCCACGTCGATCACGGTAAGACGACTTTGCTGGATTCGATTCGTTCTACCAGCGTGGCCGAAGGCGAAGCAGGCGGAATCACGCAACACATTGGCGCTTACAAAGTGCGGGTCGTGGATAAAGCGTCTCCAGCCTATGGCCGCGAGATTGTCTTCCTCGACACGCCGGGCCACGAAGCATTCACGCGTATGCGTGCCCGCGGTGCCAAAGCGACCGACATTGTGGTGCTCGTGGTCGCTGCGGACGACGGTGTAATGCCGCAGACGCTCGAAGCGATTGATCACGCGCACGCGGCGGAAGTTCCGATTATCGTCGCCGTCAATAAAATTGATAAGCCCGAAGCCTTGCCCGATCGCGTCAAGAAA